>CAIYCT010000082.1 GCA_903924765.1 uncultured Rhodospirillaceae bacterium
CGGCTATGCTCGGACTTAAGCACTCGGGCGCACATCATCGGCGTCAGGGTCAACGACACCGCCATGGACACCAAAATGGTCAGGGTCACGGTAAAGGCGAATTCCCGCAGCAATCGGCCGACCACTCCCGACATCAGCATGATCGGCAGAAACACCGCGATCAAAGACAGGCTGATGGAGACGATGGTGAAGCCGATCTCGCCCGCGCCCTTGAACGCCGCCTCCATGGGCTTCATGCCGTCTTCCACATAACGATAAATGTTTTCCAGCATGACGATGGCGTCGTCGACCACGAAGCCGACGGCAATGGTCAACGCCATCAAGGACAAATTGTCCAAGCTGAAGTTGAATACATACATGCCCGCCGCCGTGCCCATCAAGGCCAACGGAACCGTGATGCCGGGAATGACCGTCGCCCACAGATTGCGCAGGAACAAGAAGATCACCATCACCACCAAGACGATGGTCAGACATAAGGTGAACTCCACATCATCCACCGAGGCCCGGATGGTGATGGTGCGGTCGATCAAAATGCTGACCTTGATGGACGGAGGAATCGCCGCCTGCAACAACGGCAAGGTCGCCTTAATGCGTTCGACCGTATCGATGACGTTGGCCCCCGGCTGCTTGAACACCAGCAGATAGACGCCATTCTTACCGTTTTGCCACGCCAGCATTTTATTGTTTTCGGGGCCATCCACCGCTTGCCCCACATCCTTGATGCGGACCGGCGCGCCGTTGCGATAGGCCAAGATCTCGTTGTTCCAGGATTCGGCGGTCACCAACTGATCATTGGCGTAGATGGTGAAGTTGCGCCGAGGCCCGTCGATGCTGCCCTTGGGCTGATCGACGGTGATGCCCGCCAAGACCGTACGGATTTCCTCCAGGCTCAGGCCCATGGCCGCCACCTTGGCGGGGTCAAGTTGGACCCGAATGGACGGTTTTTGCTCGCCGCCCAACCCCACTTGGCCGACGCCGCTGATCCGGCTGATCTGCTGGGCTAAAATGGTGTCGGCGGCATCGTCGACCACGGTCATGGGCAGCGTGTCCGAGGTCACGCCAAACGCCAGGATCGGTGAATCCGCCGGATTGACCTTGCGATAGGTGGGAGGCGACGGCAGTGTCTTGGGCAATTGTCCGCTGGCGGCGTTGATAGCCGCCTGGACATCGCCCGCCGCGCCATCGATATTGCGATCCAACACGAATTGCAAAGTGATGGCGGTGGTGCCCTGCACGCTGGTCGAGGTGATCTGCGCCACCCCTTGAATTTGTGAGAATTGCCGTTCCAGCGGCGTGGCCACCGACGACGCCATGGTGGCCGGATCGGCGCCGGGCAATTGGGCGGTCACTTGAATGGTGGGAAAATCCACCTGCGGCAACGGCGCCACCGGCAACAGCGGGAAAGCCACTATGCCGGTCAGCAACACCGCCGCCATCAGCAGGATCGTCGCGACCGGGCGTCTGATGAAGGGCGCGGAAATGCTCATTTGGGGGCGTCAGCGCCTTGGACGGTTTCCGTCACTTTCAATCCGGGCTGAAGACGATATTGACCGCTGACCACCACTTTCTCATCGGCCATCACGCCACTGGTGACGACAGCGATGGATGAATTGACCTGTCCCAAGACAACCGACCTGGTTTCGACCGTCCCCTCTGGCTTGACCACCCAAATGAACTGGCCTTGCTGGCCCCGTTGCAACGCTGACACAGGCACCGTCACCGCATCCTTGGCCACGCCCACTTCCAATTGCGCATTGACGAATTGACCAGGCCACAGAATCCCGTCCTTATTGTCGAAGATGGCTTTCAATTTGACCATGGCGGTGGTTTGGTCGATTTGATTGTCCACCAGTTCCAAGCGCCCTTGCCCCAGGGTCTGTTGATTGTCGCGGCTGAGCACCGTGACCACAAGCGACCCGCTCTTTTGCGCGTTCAGCACAGAGGGGACTTGCTCTTCCGGCAAGGAGAACAACACCGCGATGGGACGCAATTGGGTCAAATTGACGATGCCGTTGGCGTCGCCGGGATGGACGATGTTGCCGACGTCGATCAAACGAATGCCAGCCCGACCGTTGATGGGAGCCCGAATGACGGTGTAATCCAGCATCACCCGCGCGCTTTCGATCGTAGCGGCGTCGCCTTTGACCGCCGCTTCCAACTGCGCCACCTGGGCTTGGGTGGTATCCAATTGCTGACGCGATATGAAATTGCGGTCGACCAATTCCTGATAGCGCTTCACATCGACACGGGCGTTGGCCAATTGCGCCTCGTCCTGCGCCTTCTTGGCAACGGCCTGATTGACCGTTGCCTGGAACGAGCGAGGATCAATGCGAGCCAACACCTCGCCCGCCTTAATTTCGGCGCCTTCACGGAACGCTACCTCGATCAATTGACCGTCGATCTGCGGACGAACCATGGTTTGTTGATAGGGCTGCACATTGCCCAAACCGTTCAAGATCATGGGCACGTCCTGATGGCGTGCAATCGCGACGCCAACCGGAACCGATGGCGCTTGAACACTAACGGACGGCGGACTTGCCCCAGTTCCCAACCGGCCATAAAGTAGGATGGCGGCCCCTAAAAGACCAAGTGCCACGACGATTCGCACAAGAAAGTTACGGCCTGAGAGACGCACGAGAACAATCCATTATAAGGTGAGGATAGACTAAACCTATAAGTTCAGTATACTTCCATCCGTCGATTTATAAAGTGTGAAAATTCAATGCGTCGCATTCCCATGATCGCCCTACTGTTCACAATAGCTGGATGCTCTGTTGGACCTGACTACATCAAACCCGAGACGGCATCCCCGGAGAGTTGGAGCAGTCAAGCCAATGGTGCCGCCCTAACGCCTTCGCAGGATTGGTGGCAGGGTTTCGGTCAGCCGCCCTTGAACCGCATCATGGACCACGCTTTACAGGGTAATTTTGATCTGGCTGCGGCCAAAGCGCGGGTGGCGCAAGCCGACGCCCAATTGCGCATCGCCAGCGCGTCCCTGTTTCCATCTCTGCAATTGAATGGCGGCGCATCCCGAACCGGAGCTCAAAGCCTGTCTTCTGGAAAACCCGCCAACACCAACAACATCAACCTTTTGCCGACTGTAAGCTATGAATTGGATTTTTGGGGCAAAAACCGTGACAGCAGTGACGTGGCCCAAGCGGACGCGGACTCCAGCCGTTACGACTTGGAAACCACTCGACTAACCCTTCAGTCCGGCGTCGCCATCACCTATTTCACCATTCTGGCTTTGCAGGACCGTCTGTCCGTGGCCGAGCAAAATCTGAACAACGCTTTGGACACGTTGGAAGCGTTCAAGGCGCGGATGCAGGTTGGAACCGCCTCGGGCCTGGACGTCGCTCAGCAAGAGAGCATTGTCGCCGAACAGCGGGCCGCCATCCCGCCCATGCGGCAACAATTGCGCCAAAATAGTTTCGCCTTGGCCGTCCTGACCGGGGCCTTGCCTGAATCCCTGACCTTGGATCGCACGCCGCTGGCAACCGATACCCTGCCCTCTGTCAATCCCGGTCTGCCATCGGACCTGTTGAAACGCCGCCCGGACGTGCAACGGGCCGAAGCCCAGATGATCGCCGCCAACGCCACCGTCAAATATTATATCGCCAGCGTTTATCCCAGCATCACCTTGACAGGCCAAGGGGGGTTCGAATCCAACGCCCTAAAAACCCTGTTCGACCCGGTCAGTGTGTTATTTTCAATCGGAGCGTCGTTGACCCAGCCCATTTACAAGGGCGACGCCTTGGAAGGCGGCATCGAGCTGTCCAAGGCTAAATACCAGGAGATGACCGCCACCTATCAGAAAACCGTGGCGTCGGCATTTCAAGATGTAGAGAACGCTCTGGTTGCCGTGGAAATGACCGCGAAACAGGAAGAGGCGCAAAAGGCTGCCGTCGCCACCGCCCAACGGGCCCAGGAAATCGTGCTGGCGCAAATGCGCAGCGGTACGGTGGATATATTGACGGTGCTGAACGTGCAGCGAACCCTGTTCCAAGCGCAGGACACGCTGGTCCAGGTTAAGCTGGCCCACGTTCAAGCGCTGGTTGGTTTGTTCATGGCCATGGGCGGCGGCTGGACCACGTAAAGGAATACGCTGGCAGCAACTTATCTAACCATTGGGAACCTGTTAACCCTTGATGTCGGCGGCAAAGAAGCCGCATGCAATCTGGCGCAAAAATTACTGGATATTTTCATTTCCCCGATACAAGGGCTTCCTCAAGAGCATTGTCTTGGAGCCAGCATCGGGATGTGTATCTTCCCCTATGAGGGTATGACCGTCATGGAC
>CAIYCT010000083.1 GCA_903924765.1 uncultured Rhodospirillaceae bacterium
CGGTTGGGCGGCGACGAATTTACGATTCTTCTGGGAGAATTGGACGATATGGGCAGCATTGACCGCATCGCCGAGGTCCTCTTGGAAAAAGTGTCGGCGCCCTATCGGCTTGATCCGGATCTGGCCTATGTTTCTGCCAGCATCGGCATTACGGTATATCCCGACGACGCCAAGGATATCGATGGATTGATGAAAAACGCCGACCAGGCAATGTACGAATCCAAGAATCTGGGCCGCAATCGCTTCAATTATTTCAAACCGGCCATGCAGCAGGCGGCGCTCAATCGCGTGCATCTGGCCAACGATTTGCGGGTCGCCGTCGCCGAAGGGCAATTCGTCTTGCATTACCAGCCGATTATAGATTTGGCGGCGGGAGTGATTAACAAGGCGGAAGCGCTGATCCGTTGGAATCATCCTAAACACGGTTTGGTGGGGCCGGCAGATTTCATCTCCATTGCCGAAGATACCGGTCTGATCGTCGATATCGGCGAGTGGGTGTTTCGGCAGGCCGCCGTTCAAGCCGCCCATTGGCGCGCTCTGTTCAAGGGCACCATACAGATCAGCATCAATAAATCGCCGATTCAGTTCCGCGAAAACGTCTCGCGCCATCAGGAATGGCTGGACCATCTGCGCGGTTTGGGGCTGAAAGGCGACAGCATCGTGGTCGAGATTACCGAAGGGTTGTTGCTGGATGCCAACGCGACCATCAACAACGAACTTCTTCAGTACAAAGATTCTGGGATCCAGGTGTCCCTGGACGATTTCGGCACCGGCTATTCGTCGTTGTCCTACCTCAAGAAGTTCGACATCGACTATTTAAAGATTGACCAATCCTTCGTGCGCGGATTGGCTCCCGGGTCCAACGATTTAGCCTTATGCGAAGCCATTATTGTCATGGCTCACAAGCTGGGCATGAAGGTGATTGCCGAAGGCATCGAAACCACGGAACAAAGAGATTTATTGCACTCGGCCCATTGCGATTACGGCCAAGGGTATCTGTTTTCGAAGCCGGTTCCGGCGGACCAGTTCGAAGCGCTGCTAGTGGCCAACCGGTCGGCAAACGATCACAAGATTTAAAAATGATCGGCGATGCTGAAATCGGCGAAGGCGATGCTCAGGCGATCACAGCCGGTCTCGACTTTATGGCGGTGGACGGTGATGGAGCGGTCCTTGTCGATCCACACATATTCGGTCAAATCTGTTCCATCCGAGGAGGCGCCAGACGATTCGTCGCCATAGTCCCGCCTCAGCGAGTCCAAGGTGCGATTGAAGCGGCGGTCGCATTCCGCCTCGGGCACCAGGGTGGCAGGGCCACCGGCCACCATGGGCCGCGCCGCAACGACGATGGCGGCAACCCTGGTTTTGATCATTTGAGCCGATACGTACCAGCGATCGCCATTGGCCATGGTCTCGTAATCCAAGGTCCGTCCGGTGAAGCTGTAATACAGGTTGTCTTTTTCCAGCGCGGTTTTGGCGTCTTGTAGAGATTCGCCCAGCTTTAGGGTGCCGAAGCCTTGGATTTTTTGTTGGTTGGGAACAGGGGCGGGTGTCGTACACGAACAGAGTAGAGCGAGAACGAGCCCATAAGAGGCGGCTTTCATGGGAACCTCGTGCGTGAAGGATGCGAACGCCTAACACACTAGGACCAAGGCCGTTAAAAAATCGTCAGCACCCGATGCGGTTTCCGTCAAACTGGAAGCGTCACCGTAACACGCAAACCACCTAAAGGACTGTCATCCAAGACGATGTCGCCGCCATGGGCGCGAACGGCGGCGCGGGCGATGGACAGGCCCAATCCATTGCCACCGGTGTCGCGATTGCGGGATTTTTCCAAGCGGACGAACGGCGAAAAGACTTTTTCACGAAAGTGCGGGGGAATTCCCGGCCCAGAATCCTCAATCACCAAAACACAGTCATTGGCGCATTGGGACAAATCGATGTGCGCGGTTCCGCCGTATTTATTGGCGTTGTCGATCAAATTGACCACCACCCGTTTGATCGACAAGGGATGGGCGCGCAGCAGCAGGGAGTGTGGCCCTGTGTAATCAAGCGTTGCGCCCATTTCGCTGAAATCCTCGACTGTGCCTTGCACCAAGGTAGCGATGTCCACCAAACGGCGGTCTTCTTGGGCGATGGTATCGTTGGCGAAGATCATGGTCGAGGCGATTAACCGTTCCATTTCGTCCAAATCTTCAAGCATGCGCGTCCGTTCGACGGAATCCTCAATGAATTCCAGACGCAGACGCAGTCGGGTAATGGGCGTCCGCAAGTCATGGGAGATGGCCGCCAGCATATGGGTACGGTCTTCCACCAACCGGCGGATTCGGTCGCGCATGATGTTGAAAGCACGGGCAGCTTGGCGGAATTCCAGCGGGCCGGTTTCGAGCAAACCCGGAGCGGCCACATCACGCCCCAGACGGTCGGCCGCTTCGGCGAAGCGCTTGACAGGTTGGGACAAGCGACTGACCGCCCACAAGGCGATCAACGCCACCAAGACCATGGACAACAAGGTTTGAGTGACGAAGCGGGGATGAAGAAAAAATGGACCGGGATGGCGCAAGGCAATGACTCCATTAAGCCATGTGCCATCGGTTAAATGAATGGACATCCATAACATGGATCGAAAATCTGATTTGTTTGGCAGGCGAGGATCGGGATCAAGGGGCAGGGGGGTGCCCGCGTGCAGACGGTTGACCAGACCGTCTTCGCCTGACTCCGTTAAAATCGAGCGAATCGCCCGGTCAGGCAAGTCCCCCCGCAATTGACGGGGAATTTCCCCGCCATCGCTATTTTGTTCCGATTCAGAAACAATAGCGCTGGGGCCGATCTCGAAGTGCATGCGAGCGAGTTTTAGATGCCACAGCAAATCCGGCCTGAGGGAAGGTGGGGCCGCATCGACCGCGCGAACCGTGCCGGCCAAGATATCGGCCAAATGTTTGGTTTGCTGCGCGTGAAACGCGTCATCACGTTGGGAAAGAAACAGCAAATAGAGCAATAACAGCGACAGGCCGATGGCGCCCAATAAAATCAGGGCGGTGCGTCTTACGACCGTGTCAAGCATAAGCCACGATGAGATGAAGAGCTTGGACTTCATTTGACCTCCACGGACGGTGTGAAGAGATAACCGCCGCCACGCACGGTTTTGATCAATTGCGGTTCCTTGGCATCATCATTCAATTTGCGCCGCAAGCGGCTGATTTGTATGTCGATGGACCGATCGAACGGAATAGCGTTGCGGCCGCGCGCCAAATCGAGCAATTGGTCGCGGGAGAGAATCCGGCGCGGATGATCGATTAACGCTTTTAGCATATCGAACTCGCCAGCCGACAAAATCACCACGATTCCGTCGGGGGAAATCAAATCGCGGGTGGCCAAGGACAAAGTCCATCCGGCGAAACACCGCGCCATGCCAGGATAGTCGGAAGAGGGCAAGCCGCTTGGCTCCGTGTTCGCTTTCGGCTCGTGGCTTCGCCGTAGCACCGCTTTGATGCGGGCCAGCAATTCGCGGGGATTGAACGGTTTGGCCAAATAATCGTCGGCGCCAATTTCCAAACCGACGATGCGGTCTGTATCCTCCCCCAAGGCGGTCAGAAATATGATCGGGGTCAAGTTGCCGCGGCCACGCAAGCGACGGGTCAATTCCAGACCGTCCTCGCCCGGCATCATTATGTCCATGACGATCAGGTCTACTTGATTTTGCGCCATAATTTGAAAGGCTTGGTCGGAATTGGCGGCGGTTTGAACGCGCATGCCGTGTTGGGTCAAAAAGCGCGACGTCAGTTCGCCAATTTCCAAATCATCGTCGATGAACAAAAGAAAGGGGGCTGTATTCATAAGAGCTGAGTATATCCATCCAAGGGGAATGGCTGGACAAGATAATTGTAACTCTCTGTAACGACCAACGCCGCGTGAGGGATCAGAGAGTGTTCAATTGGCTGAGGATAGTCGTATCCTCGTATTTGCCGTTCAGGTAGATAGCGCGCCTAAGGCGCCCTTCGACGGTGAAGCCCGCTTTCAGGTAGGCGCGCAACGCTCGGCCATTGTCGCCGATGATCATCATGGTCAGGCGTTGCAGGTTCAATTCTTGCCAGCAATAGGCCACGCATAGCGTCAAAGCTTCCCTGCCATAGCCCGTGCCGCGATTTTCGCTGTCGCCGATCATGATGCCAATTTCGGCAGACCGATAAATGGGGTGGATGTTGGTGACCTGCACATAGCCCAACAAAGCCAGATCGCCTTGCTTGCGAATGGAAAAGACTACTCGGGAGGGATCCTTGCCGATGGTGTTGAACCATTCGTCGAAATTGCCTTGGCTCACAGGGCGATAGAGCCCATCCAGCCGCATGACTTCGGCACTGTTGTGCCAATTGAAAATGATCCCAGCATCGCTATGCAGCATGGGCCCCAAACAGACGGTCTTGCCAATCAACACGGTCGTGACCCTTATTCGATTCGGTGATGCGCCCAGTCCCGATGACGATGCCCAAAAGAGCCGTCATGGCGATCCATCACCGCCTTTTGTTCGGGCGAAAGGGAGTCGTATAAAGCCTGCAAAGCAGGACGAGCGCTTTGGATGTCGTGAAGTTTGGCGGTTAAGCGCCGCTCCATTTGTGTCTCGCGAACCAGGACGGTGGGCCGCGCGTCCGGCTTGACCGTGATTTGCAAACATGACTGGCGTTCGTCGGCCAAGGACTCGACTTTGATTTTGCGCCATTGGGCCCACAGACCCTTTTGTTTATCGGTCAAATCCAGCTTCGCTTCCAATTCGGCCAATTTGCCGATGCGATGGGCATAGTGGTCGGAACACCGGATTTTATGGATCTCCTCAACGCTTTTTCCGGACTCTTGGCCCCAGCCGTTATGGTGGGTTTGGTCCATGGGCGTGGATTGCGCCCACGCTGTCGCCGAGAAAACAACGGTGAATGAAAATATAAGCGCGAGTTTGGGAGCGTACACGATCACCTGCCAGGAAAACATCAAGACAGGCACCTTAGTCTCTCTATGTATCTCGATTATTGCAGGACGTATGCGAGATTTATTGTCCAGACGCGCAGAATTGTTACGAAGCGACATCATGGCGATACCGGCGGCGTCTATGAAAAAGCATGAGCAATGTTGCGCATAACGCCGATCAAAATCCATTGCAGGCCGCTATTCAATCCGCTCTGGCAGGGCAATTGGAGGTGGTGGAATCGGTGTGTCGAAGTCAAGTGGATGGTGAAAAAGCGCTGGCTTTTTCCTTGTGCGCAATTGGTCGGGCCTGTGCCGGCCAAAATCATCAAAAGATTGCGGAAGATCTATTTCGTCGCGCCTTGGCGGTGGATCCCGATTGTTTGGACGCCCTTGCTAATTTGGGAACATTGTTGGTCTGGCAGCGGAATTTTCAGCATGGTTTGCGGCACTTGGATGCAGCGCTGACACTGGCCCCTGGAAATTATCATTGCTTGATCCATGCCGGGCAAGCTCTGATGGCATTGGATCGGCAGGAGCTTGCCTTGCAACGCTATGATGCGGCTCTGACGATCAGCCCCAAAACCGGCAGTCTTCTGTTCATTACCGGTAATATCCTATTGAATTTGGGACGTCTGGGGCAAGCGGCAGAGCGGTTCGAACAGTGCTTGGCGACTGAACCTGAGAACGTAAACGCCTTGAACAATCTGGGCGCGGTTCTCAATGAGCAGCGCCGATTTTCGGACGGTTTGGCCGTGCTGGAACATGCCAAACTGTTGCTGCCCGAATCTGTCTCGGTCGTCGGAAACATGTGCGTGGCGCTCAATGAATTGGAACGCTTCGCCGAAACCTTGGATTTGTGCGCTGCAATTGCCGAACGTCCGGATCTACCAGCCAAGATTCACAACAATTACGCCAACGCTCTCAAGGAAACGGGGCGTCACCATCAAGCCCTGTTTCATTATGGCCAAGCGGTCGATTCCATGCCCGAAGAGCAGCAAAGCTTACTCTCCCTATCTGGAAAAACTACGCCAAGCGCTTGCTGGCGCAGAGGACCGCTAAATCCATAGAAAGCTGGCTACTGGGCTTCCTGAAACAAGGCGCCTAAGATTTCCAGCACGTCATGAGAGGCTATCTCCATACTTTCCACCTCCCGCAGGGCACCGTCGAGATCACCTTGATCATGCAGATCCAAAGCACGTTTGCCGTGTTGGTGGACCAAGGCGTGGGGAGCGTCTAGACGATGGAAGGACGGTAATCTGCCGATGGAACCATCCTTGGCGGTCAGATACCATTTGCCCAAGCGACAGCCGCGATGGTCGGGCAATTCATGGGAATGAAGGGCCTTGCGGCCAAGCACGCCGTCCAGAACACGTTTGATGAACGCCACATGGTCCGAGCGTCCGAACGCTAAGATGGCTTGGTCGCTGGTGCAATCCTCGTAGCTTTTCAACTGCGTGGTCAGCATGCCAAATGTGTGATCCAAACTGCCCAGAATCAGTTCTACTTCAGAATTGTTTTCGCTCGAAAGATGGGCGATGGATCCAACGCCTTGAGCGATTTCATCGGCGGCGGCTTGCTGTTGACCCAAAATCCCGGCGATTTCCTGCATGCGATGGGTCACGCTATCGGCGCGATGAGCGATGACGGCGATTTGCTCGCCGGTTTCGGCGATGACTTTTTCGCCCTCTTCCACCGCCGCGGCGCTGGTTTCCATGGTCGAAACGATGGACGCGATTTCCGTGCGCAGGGTTTCGATCAGCGAGCGGATATCGACGGTGGCTTTGGCGGTTTGGTTGGCTAGGCTTTTCACTTCGCCCGCCACAACGGCAAAACCCTTGCCCGCTTCTCCGGCCCGGGCCGCTTCGATGGTGGCGTTTAATGCCAATAGGTTGGTTTGTTTGGCGATTGCCTCGATGGTGTTCAAGATCGAACCGATGCGCGCCGACGCCTCGGACAGCCGCTCAACCTTTTCCGCAGCGGAACGAACTGTGTCGGCGATGGTGTGTACGGTGGCAACGGCGCGGTCGGCTGATTGGCGACCGTGAGCGGCAATGTCGCGGGCCTCGTCGGCATCGCTGGCCGCGCTTTGGCTACTATTTGCGATTTCAGCCACCGAAGCGACCATCTCTTGTGTGGCCGAAGCCAAGGCTTGGGTGCGGGTGTTGACCTCGCCAGTACCCCTGCTGATGGAGGATATTTTTGACATGCATCCAATGGCGTCAACAGCTACATCGACCGCTACCTTAAGGTCTTTAGTCCGAGAATCCGATCCCTCCTCCTTTAAATTATTTATTGTTGTATGAGTTTATATATAGGAATGTTCTAATTATAAAAATGATATTTTATACACACTCTACGACTTTAATCGATAGCCGCATCCATCAGCATGGTTTTGAACAGGCCGACGAAATGCTGATCCAAGTGATTTTTCATTTGATCGGTCATGATGCCTAAAGCTGTCTCCGCTTCCATGGCCGGTTTGTAGACACGGCGGTCGGTCAAGGCGCTGAACACATCGACGATCGACGCCATGCGGGCCAAATCGTTCAGTTCGCCGCCCTTCAGTCCGTTGGGATAGCCGGTGCCGTCCAATTTCTCGTGATGTTGGGCGGCGATGATGATGACCGGCTTGGGAATTTCCGGGCTGCTGTTCAGGAATTTAATCGTTTCTGTAACGTGACTTTTCATTACCTTGAATTCTTCTTCGCTCAGACGGCCGGGTTTGTTCAGCACCTTGTGCGGGATCGAGATCTTGCCGGTATCGTGCAACAGGCCGCCGCTAGCCAATATTAATTGATCTTCCTTTTTCAAGCCCAGCGTGTGGCCGAATAACGACAGCAGGGTCGCCACTCGTAGCGAGTGGGCGTAAGAGTAATTGTCGTGTTCCTTAACGCCGTTCATGAAGCCCTTGAAATCATTCTTGGCGACGGCATCGACCAGAGGCGCGCAGGCGTCTTTGACCGAGTCGAACGGCACTTCCTCACCCGCAGCGATATAATCCGAGATGTTGTTGAACGCTTCCACCGTGCCTTTCAACACCACCCGGTCGTTTTCCGGCAATTTGTCCCACGAAGCTTCGACCGACTTGTTGACCAGACCAGTGACGGTTTTGATCAGGGACGACCTGCGGAATGGTTTGGTCAGGCAGCCGGCGGCACCGCAATGGCGCAATTCGGCGTCAATCTCGATCGCTTCGCGCTTTGTGGTGATGACGATGGGAGTTGCTGCCAACTCGGGAAAATGCCGGAGCTTCTCGACAAAATCGAATCCGCCTTTAGGCGCTGTTAGTTCGTCCACCAACAAAACGGAGGGCGGAGCAATGCGAAGCGCGGTGATCGCCAAGTCGGAATCGGCGAATTCGTTGACGCGGTATAGGGATAATAGCGACTGTACCACCTCGGCGCGGAATACCGGGTTTGAATCAACGACGGCAATCAGGGCAACAGTTGGAATGATGGCCATGGGCCGCAATCTTTTGTAAGAAATTGAGAGAGTACGTCGACGGTTTGATCTCGGAACAAACCGCGATTATTTACGAAGCACTACAAAAAGATAAGGGGGATTTAACCTGCGCACAAGCGATTGATCATGGTGATTGAGAGCTTAAGGGTCGATCGAGCCACAGGCCAGGGGAGGTGAGCCCTCGCCGACGCTCACCACTAGACTGTGTCCGCCCACATGATCGGGCATCAGTCCGGGCATGATAAAGGCATCCTCGGCCCATCCGCTCTGGCCCACCTTTAGCTCGCCGTGATTGAGCGCTTTGCTGTCAAGCGATTGGCAAGAAGGCGCATCCATCAGCGTTACAGTCGCCATGCCTGGCGGCAATCCTTGCAAATGGGGCATGAAAATCGTCGGGGTGGAAAAATTGGAGCCCCAAGTGGGATCGCCATGATCGGGTGGCGGCGCGACAAACACTTGAATGCTGCCCAACAAGGCTCCATCCATGCCTGTGATCGTCACTGACCGCGAAACTGACTCGTCGGCGCGGCTTTCAGCGACAAACAGGATAAGAGCGCCAAGGATAAGAGGGAAAGCGCGATAACGCATAATAGCCTCCCGATGGATAGCAACGAAGGCAGTTTAGCATCAAAGGATAAATTTCGCCAAATCCGCTTTAGCGGCCAAATCGCCGACCTTTTCCTTGACCATCTGTCGGGTGATGGTGACTTCGGTGTCGGATGGTAGATCGGGCGCGGTAAAGCTGATCTCGTCCAACAGGCGTTCCAATACGGTATGAAGGCGGCGGGCGCCGATATTTTCCACGGTCTGATTGATGTCGGCCGCCAATTCGGCGATGGCGTTGATGGAATCCTCGGTAAAGATCAACTTGACGCCTTCGGTGGCCAGCAGCGCTTCATATTGGCGAATCAGGCTGGCTTCCGGTTCGGTCAGGATGCGGACTAAATCTTCCTGGGTCAGTGGTTTCAGTTCGACCCGGATGGGCAGGCGGCCCTGCAATTCAGGCAGCAAATCGCTGGGTTTGGCCAGATGAAAAGCGCCCGAGGCGATGAACAGCACATGATCGGTCTTGACGTTGCCATGCTTGGTGGCCACGGTGGTGCCTTCGATCAACGGCAACAGGTCGCGTTGAACCCCTTCACGGCTTATATCGGACCCGGAATGAGTTTCCGACGAGCGGGCGCAGATCTTGTCGATCTCGTCTAGAAACACGATGCCGTTGTTTTCCACCGACCAAATGGCGTCGCGGATGACAGCATCGCTATCCAGCAGGTTATCGGATTCCTCGGCCACCAACTGGTTATAGGCGTCGCGCACATTCATGCGCCGTGATTTGGTGCGACCGGAGCCGAACGCTTTGCCCAGCATGTCGGACAGATTGACCATGCCCATGCTGGAGCCGGGCATGCCGGGAATATCGAACGTGGGCATGGACGAGGGTTGGGTGTCGGCCAGTTCGATATCCACTTCCTTGTCGTCCAGATCGCCTTCGCGCAAACGCTTGCGGAATTTTTGACGGGTATCGGGGCTGGCGGAATCGCCCACCAACGCATCCAGCAAGCGATCCTCGGCCAGGGTTTCGGCCTTGGTGGTCACTTGGCGGCGCAATTTCTCGCGGGTGTTGCCAATGGCGATTTCCAGCAGATCGCGGATGATTTGCTCGACGTCGCGGCCCACATAGCCCACTTCGGTGAATTTGGTGGCCTCGATCTTGATGAACGGGGCTTGCGCCAGTTTGGCCAACCGTCGCGAGATCTCGGTCTTGCCCACGCCGGTGGGGCCGATCATCAGGATGTTCTTGGGCAGCACTTCCTCGCGCAGGGCTTCGGGCAATTGCTGACGCCGCCAGCGGTTGCGCAGAGCGATGGCAACGGCGCGCTTGGCGTCGGCTTGACCGACAATGTGGCGATCCAATTCGGAAACGATTTCGCGGGGGCTGAAAGCGCTTGTGGTCATTTTAAAGGGTTTCCACAATCAAGGAACGGTTGGTGTAGACGCAAATATCGGCGGCGATCGACATAGCCTTGCGGGCGATGGTCTCGGCGTCCAGGCCTTCGATGTCCAGCAAAGCGCGGGCGGCGGCCAAGGCGTAATTACCGCCCGAACCGATGGCGATCAACCCGTCTTCTGGCTCCAGCACGTCGCCTTGGCCGGTCAGGACCAGAGACACGTCCTTGTCGGCCACCGCCAGCATGGCCTCCAATCGGCGCAGATAGCGGTCGGTGCGCCAATCCTTGGCCAATTCGACACAGGCGCGGGTCACTTGGCCGGGATGTTTTTCCAGCTTGCACTCAAGACGCTCCAACAAGGTAAAGGCGTCGGCGGTGGCTCCGGCAAACCCCACCAACACCGACGATGATGCGCCGATGCGGCGGACCTTGCGGGCATTGCCCTTGATGATGGTTTGGCCCAAAGTGACCTGGCCGTCTCCGGCGATGACCACCTTGCCGTCCTTGCGGACCGAAAGAATGGTAGTGCCGTGCCAAGAAGAATGCTGATCTGTCATAAGGTATCCATAGTGAGAAGCACAGTTAAACTATAGTCTCCAAAACGGTGGAGAAGCCACCCCATATCTGATAGAAGCTGCTTAAAAGCTGGAGTTTCCCAACGATGCGTACCGCGACCATTGACCGCAAGACCACCGAGACCGCCATCAGCGTCACCGTCGACTTGGACGGCCAGGGGCGCTACGAGGTTTCCACCGGCATCGGCTTTCTCGATCACATGATCGAGCAACTGTCCCGCCATTCCTTGATCGACATCCAGGTCAAGGCCAGCGGCGATCTGCACATCGATTTTCACCACACCACCGAAGACAGCGCCATCGCGCTGGGCGCCGCCGTTTCCCAGGCTTTGGGCGACCGCACCGGCATTCGCCGGTATGGACAGGCCTTGATCCCCATGGACGAGACCTTGTCACGTGTGGCCATCGATCTGTCCAATCGTCCCTATCTGGTGTGGAAGGTGGATTTCACCCGCGATAAGCTGGGTGAAATGGACACCGAATTGTTCAAGGAATGGTTCCAGGCGTTCGCTCAAGCGGCGGGGGCCACGCTCCATGTGGAAATCCAATACGGCGAAAACAGCCATCACAAGATCGAAAGCTGCTTCAAAGCGTTGGCGCGAGCTTTGCGCGAGGCGGTCGAGATTGATCCGCGCAAGGCCGATTCTGTTCCGTCCACCAAAGGCTCTTTATAAATGGACGTCGCCATTGTCGATTACGGCTCGGGCAATCTGCGTTCGGCAGCCAAGGCGTTCGAACGGGTGACGCGCGAGCAGGGGTTGGCGCACACCATAAAGGTGACCAGCGACCCGGACATCGTGGCCAATGCCGACCGCATCGTGTTGCCGGGCGTGGGCGCCTTCGCCGATTGCAAGGCGGGATTGGAAAAGGTGTCGGGCATGGTTCAGGCCATGACCGAGGCAGTGCACGGCAAAGGCCGTCCGTTTTTAGGCATCTGCGTCGGCATGCAATTGATGGCCAGCATCGGTCACGAACATGGCGATCATGACGGACTGGATTGGATCGCGGGCGAGGTGATGCCACTTAATCCCGCCGATCCGGCATTGAAAGTGCCGCATATGGGGTGGAACGACTTGGTGGTGGACCGCCCCGATCATCCGTTGTTGGCCGGATTGGGTCAGGGGGCGCACGCTTATTTCGTTCACTCCTACCATTTCCGCTGTCACGATCCGGCGGACCGGGTCGCCCATGTGGAGTATGGCGGGTCGATCACTGCCATCATTGCCAAACAGACCATGGCGGGTACACAATTCCATCCGGAAAAAAGCCAGGCTACCGGATTGGCTTTCCTGTCCAATTTCTTAAGGTGGAACCCATGATCCTGTTTCCCGCCATCGATTTGAAGGAAGGGGCCTGCGTGCGCCTGAAGTTGGGCCTGATGGATCAGGCGACGGTGTTCAACACCGATCCCGCCTCGCAAGCGCGCGCCTTCGCCGACGCCGGAGCGGAATGGATCCATGTGGTCGATCTGGACGGCGCTTTCGCAGGCAAACCCATGAACGCCCATGCGGTCGATCAGATCTTGAAGGCAGCCTTGATCCCGGTGCAGTTGGGCGGCGGCATCCGCGACATGAACACCATCGAATCGTGGCTGGACCACGGCGTCAACCGGGTGATCCTGGGCACGGTGGCGTTGAAAAACCCCGCTTTGGTCCGCCAAGCGTGCAAGGCTTTCCCCGGCCGGGTGGCAGTGGGAATCGACGCCAAGGGCGGCAAGGTGGCGGTGGAAGGCTGGGCCGAGACCTCGGACATGAATGTCTTGGACCTGGCGTTGCAATTCGAGGATGCCGGAGCGGCGGCCATCATTTATACGGACATCGACCGCGACGGCGTGTTGGCCGGTCCCAATGTGGAGGCCACCGCCGCGTTGGCCGAGGCTTTGTCTACCCCGGTGATCGCTTCGGGCGGGGTGTCGTGTCTGGATGATTTGCGCAAATTAAAAGACCGGGCAAGCTCGGGCATCGCCGGAGTGATCTCGGGCCGGGCCATCTATGACGGACGTATCGATCTGGTCGAAGCTTTGGCGTTGCTGAGGGCAGACTCCTGATGTTGAAGATGCGAATCATTCCTTGTCTGGACGTCAAGGACGGACGCGTGGTCAAGGGCGTCAACTTTGTCGATCTGGTGGATGCGGGTGATCCGGTGGCTCAGGCGGAAGTCTATGATAAGGCGGGCGCGGACGAACTGACCTTTTTGGACATCACCGCCAGTTCTGACAATCGCGACACCATTTTGGACGTGGTTGGACGCACCGCCGAGCGTTGCTTCATGCCGCTGACCGTCGGTGGCGGTGTGCGCAGTGTGGATGACATCCGTCGTCTGCTGCTGGCGGGGGCCGACAAGGTCAGCATCAATACCGCCGCCGTCCATCGGCCCGAATTCGTCGCCGAGGCGGCGCAAAAATTCGGCAGCCAATGCGTGGTGGTTGCCATCGACGCCAAGCAGACCGGACCCGGTCGATTTGAAATCTTTACCCATGGCGGGCGCAAGGAAACCGGCATCGACGCGGTGGCCTGGGCCAAGCGCATGGCCGAATACGGCGCGGGCGAAATTCTGTTGACCTCCATGGATCGGGACGGCACCGGCCAGGGCTTTAATCTGGCGCTAACCCGGGCGGTGGCCGACGCGGTCAACATTCCGGTGATCGCCTCGGGCGGCGTCGGCACCTTGGATCATTTGGTCGAAGGTATTCGTGACGGTCACGCCACCGCTGTTCTGGCCGCCTCGATTTTTCATTTCGGAACTTTTACGATTGCCCAAGCCAAGGCCCATATGGCGGCAGCAGGCATTCCTATGCGAATGAGCTGACATGACCCACGTGCTCGACGATCTTTATGCCTTGGTGGCCTCCCGCATTGGGGCTGACCCGGAAACCTCCTACACCGCCAAGCTGTTCAAGCGCGGCCGCCCCAAGATCGCGCAGAAATTCGGCGAGGAAGCGGTGGAGACCATAATTGCGGCCTTGGCGGAAAGTCCCGAGGCGGTGATCGGTGAAAGCGCCGATCTGCTCTATCATTTGACCGTGCTGTGGGCCGAATGCGGGGTCAAGCCCGACCAGGTTTGGGCCGAGCTGGCCAAGCGGCAGGGCGTTTCCGGTTTGGAAGAAAAGAAGGCGAGGACGCAGAAATGACCACTTACGATCCCAACCCATATGATCCCAACAATGTGTTCGCCAAGATCCTGCGCGGCGAAATTCCCAACAAAACCATCTATGAAGACGATCTGACCTTGGCGTTTCACGACATCAATCCGCAAGCCCCGGTGCATGCGCTGGTCATCCCCAAGGGCGCTTATGTCTCCATGGAAGATTTCAGCGCCCGCGCGTCTGATGCTGAAATCGCCGCTTTGTTCCGCTCCGTCGGCAAAGTGGCTGAGATGTTGGGCGTGACTCAAGACGGTTGGCGCATTTTATCCAATGTCGGGTCCAACGGCGGCCAGGAAGTCCCCCACTTGCATATCCATGTGTTCGGGGGCAAGAAATTGGGACCGATGTTGGTCAAGGGGTAAGTAAGGGCTGGCCCTACCAATATTTCGGATAAGACTTGGCGGCAGGCAGGTTGTGGAAGACCAAGGCCACAGCGACCAGTAAGAGAGCGCCGGTCAGGGTGGGGAACAACAGAAAACTCCAGCCCGGATGGGCCAGCATGACGATGACCGGATTGGACCCGGCGGGGGGATGGACCACCCGACCGGCTTGCATCAATCCGATGGACAAGGCCACGGCAACGGCCATGGACCACCACTCTGACCCCAACAGGGTCAAGCAAATCAAGCCCACTGCGGTGGATAGAACATGACCGATGATCACGTTGCGCGGTTGGGCGAAGGGCGCGTCAGGAATAACCCCCAAGATCACGCAGCTGGCGCCGAACGATCCCAGAATCAAGAGCGTCTCACTGAACTGGTCCAAGAAAGCGATTACAGCGATGGCAATTAAACCGAACGCCGATGCCCTGTAAATCTGTGCTAAAGGCGGTTGGGGCGGCAAGGTTTGACCCCCGATCAATTTTTTCAGCATGGCGATTCCTTGAACAAGACAGACAAGTCTGTATACTCCCGAAGCTTAGAAATGACAAGTACAGAGGATAAGATGCCAGCACCCGCCAAACAGCGCCTCGTGGAAACGGCTTTAACCTTGTTTCACCAAGAGGGCTTTCACGCTACCGGCATCGATCGGGTTCTGGCGGTGGCGCGCGTCTCGAAAATGACTCTGTATAAATATTTCAAATCCAAAGACGATTTGATTTTGGCCGTGTTGGACTTGCGCGATCAGCGGTTCCGGGACTGGCTGGATACACGAACCCAGGCTCTGGCCGATACGCCTTCGGGCCGGTTGCTGGCAGTGTTCGATGCGTTGGGCGAATGGTTTGATGATCCCAACTTTCACGGTTGCCTGTTCATCAACGCCGCCGCCGAATACGGACTTCCGACTGAACGGATTCATCAAAGCGCTGCCCGCCATAAGCAATTGGTATTGGAGTGGTTGACAGAGCTGGCACGCCAAGCCCCAGTGAACGACCCGACCGCTTTGGCTTGGGATTTGACGTTGATTATGGAAGGGGCCATCGTCGCCCGTCACACCTCAGACCAGCCCCAAGCGGCGGCGCGGGCCAAGGACTTGGCCAAACGGGTGTTAAAGCTTTTTGCGCTCTAACCGATTCACAAGCTTGAGACCCGCGCCCAACCCCGATACACTGTAGTCCGATACACAATATGTCGTTGGGTACTCAAACTGATGGGGTTAGATGTGGTGTTCCGTTCCTTTCCCTTGATTGCGACCGCTGTGGCGTCCTCCGTGCTTTTGTCCGGCTGTGCAGGAATGGTCGTGGGCGCTGGCGCCACTGCTGGCGTGGCCGCTGTTCAGGAACGAGGGTTTGGCGGCACGGTAGACGACACCAAAATACGCGCCGATATCAATTCCGCCTGGATCAAAAAAGACGGCGAGATGTTCCGCAAGGTGGATCTGAGCATCTATGAAGGTCGGGTGATGCTGACCGGCATCGTCAAGAAAACCGAACAACGCGACGATGCCGTCAGCTTGTGCTGGCAAGCGGCGGGCGTGCGCCAAGTCATAAACGAAATTCAAGTGGTCGCCGAAGGTCAGGAATTCCTCGATTACTCCCACGACACCTGGATTCAACAGAAGTTGCAGACCATCCTTTTGTTCGACAAGGAGGTTAAGAACGTCAATTATGTGATTGATGTTGTTGCTGGCGTGGTCTACGTGCTGGGTTTGGCCCAGGATCAGGCCGAGATGGATCGGGTCATCGCCCAAGCCAGCGACATTTCCGGCGTCAAGCGCGTGGTCAATCACATTTTGCTTAAAACCGACCCCCATCGCGTGGAATGATGCCATGCTCGCCACTGGCTCCGCCCTTCGCGCTCGTTTGTCCGCCCTAGGCGCGCTGGAGGACGATGGGCTAGATTTGGGTTCGGTGGCCCTGACCATCGCCCATCTTGATCACTTGCACGCGGATACGTCAGAGTATGACGACCATCTGACCCGAATGTCGCAAAGCTTGACCGGTCATGACGGCTGCTCGGCCAAGGATTTGGCCCATATGTTGGCCGCGACCCTGACCGACGTCTATGGCTATCAAGCCCCTGATATGGATGAAGACGAGTCCGATCTGATGGACACCATCGACACACGGCGTGGATGCTCGGAAACCCTGGGTGTTTTGGCGTTGGAGATCATGGCTCGAGCCGGGTGGGACGCCCAAGCCTTATCCTTCGGCCCCCGCTTTCTGGTGCGCATTACCGACGAAGACGGCAGCCGCGCCCTGTTGGACCCGGCCGGCGGCTGGACCTTGGTCGAGGCCTATCACATGCGATCCTGGCTGAAAGCCCAAGCCGGAATGGCCGCCGAAATGGATTTCACCCATTTGCAACCTTTGTCCAATCGAGGGGTGCTACTGCGATTGCAGAATGGTGCCAAAGTGCGGTTTCTGCGTTCGGGCCATTTGGAGCAAGCGCTGCAAACTATTGAAATAACTTTACTTTTTGCACCAGATACCGATGCGTTGTGGCGTGAGGCCGGCATCTTGCACGCCCGTCTCAATCATTACGCCGATGCGGTGGCCGCCTTGGAGCGGTTCTTATCCCAGTGCCGCGATCCCAGTTTGCGGGCTCGAACTTTGCAAATCTTGACCGACCTGCGCCAAAGGCTGACCTATCAATGACCCTAAATGTTGCCGTACAGATGGACCCGGTGGACACTATCAATGTGGACCGCGACTCCACTTTTGCCTTGGCGCTGGAGGCTCAAAGACGAGGCTACAGCCTGTTTCACTACCTTGCTAGCGATCTGGCCCTAGAGGACGGCGTTCTGACCGTCTGGGCGCGTCCCTGGACTGTTCAGCGGATTCAGGCGGATCACTCCAAGCTGGGCGAGCCAATGCGGCTGGATCTGGCGACCATGGATGTGGTGCTGATGCGCCAGGACCCGCCCTTCGATCTGGCCTACATCACTGCCACCCATATGCTGGAGCATATTCACCCCAAAACCTTGGTGGTCAACAACCCCGCCGCCGTGCGCAATGCCCCGGAAAAGCTGCTGGTCACCCACTTCCCTCACTTGGCCCCGCCGACCCTGATCACCCGCGACCGCCGCCAAATCCTGGATTTCCGGGCCCGTCATAGCGACATCATCATCAAACCGCTGTTCGGCAATGGCGGCGCCGGAGTGTTCCATGTGGGACCCGAGGATGAGAACATCAACTCGCTGATCGAATTGTTCACCGAAATCAGCCGCGACCCGTTGATTGTGCAGCGTTATTTGCCCGAAGTGCGGCAAGGCGACAAACGCATCGTGCTAATCGACGGCAAGCCCGCGGGCGCGGTCAATCGCGTGCCGCCGCAGGGCGAGGCCCGCTCGAACCTGCATGTGGGCGGAACCGCCCGGAAAACTACGCTAACCCGCAGGGAACAAGAGATTTGCGAGGCTATTGGCCCGACCTTGCGCCAACAAGGATTGATCTTTGTCGGCATCGACGTGATTGGCGATTATCTAACCGAGATCAATGTCACCTCGCCCACCGGCATTCAGGAAATCGATCGCTTCGACGACGTCTGCTTGGAAGCCGATATTTGGAATGCGGTCGAAAAAAGACTGTAAAATCAATATACTGAAGAATTATCTACAATTACAGTTGATCTATTTTCGCCAAATCTGCAAATGGAGTTGTCGCCCAACGCTTCTGCACCTAGAATTTAAGGTGCAATGACAGTGCCGTTACACTGACGCAACGGCATCTTGAGACGTTCCCACCATATCGTTAAAAAGTGTAAGAAATGTTAACGAGGGACAAGCCACACAATCCGGCCTACCTTTGTTGTTCGAGGGCCGCGACTTCATTCAAACCGACGTCAAGCTAGCCCTAACGGCAGAAACCCCCTAGCCGTACTGTCGATAACAAGCGTATAGTTGTGCTTGCATACAATTATCGGATTTCACCTCCCCCATGACCGTCCATGTTGCCACCGTCGCCTTTTCCCACTGGAGCCGGACCCTATTTTCACTTTGGTTTCAACCATATGCCTAATCTCAACAGCAAAGGCGCAAACAGTTTGCGTTGGAAGTAGCCATCCAATGTCGAAGTGCTATTGGGTGAGCGGTACATTTAACCTTAGTGCCGACAATGGTCTGATGGTCTGGGGCGATAATGGCTTGCGCTACCGTGTGAGTGGTGAAATCCCTAAAAACCTTGATGAGATCCTAGACAAAAACCTACACGCGCAAACGCTTGGACGGTATCTAGTTTGCCCTTTCGAACCCCCTGATCAACGCTTTGACCAAATAGGCATCTGTATAGAAGCCGCAGAAATTATAAAAACTCATTCTTCTCGGAACACCCGATAAGGGGAGCCCATGACCACCCACGCCCCCACCGTCGCCTTTTCCGGCATCGAGTGCATCAATATCGACGTACAGGTGCAGATTTCCAGCGGCTTGGTCGCCTTCACGCTGGTCGGCCTCCCCGACAAGGCGGTCGCTGAATCCCGTGAACGGGTGCGGGCTGCATTCAATGCGCTGGGATTGGCGCTGCCCCCGAAACGAATTACAGTCAATCTGGCCCCTGCCGATATGCTGAAAGAAGGCAGCCACTTCGATTTACCCATCGCTTTGGGAGTATTAGCCGCTATGGGTGTGGTGCCTCCTGATGAAGTGGTGGGTTATGTGGCCTTGGGTGAATTGGGGTTGGATGGTTCCATTGCGCCAGTCTCGGGCGTCCTGCCTGCCGCCATCGCCGCCAATGCGGTTGGTAAGGGATTGATTTGTCCGGCGTCGCAAGGCTCGGAAGCGGCATGGGCGGGCGACATCGATATTCTGGCCGCGCCGTCCTTGCTGGCCTTGATCAATCATTTCAAAGGAACACAGGTTCTATCCCGTCCCGAGCCCAAGATTCATGAAGACGAAGGGCCGATGCTGGACTTGGCCGACATCAAGGGCCAGGAGACCGGCAAGCGGGCTTTGGAAATCGCTGCTGCCGGGGGTCATAATCTGCTGATGATCGGCCCACCCGGTTCGGGCAAATCCATGCTGGCCCAACGGCTGGGTGGGATTTTGCCGCCGCTGGACCCGACCGAAGCCCTGGAAGTCAGCATGATTCATTCAGTCGCTGGTCGCCTGGACCAAGGCAAGCTGTTGCGCCGCCGCCCTTTTCGCGACCCCCATCACACCGCGTCGGTGGCGGCGTTGGCCGGAGGAGGCCAGCGGGCCAAGCCAGGGGAGATTTCGCTGGCCCATAACGGCGTACTGTTTTTGGACGAGTTGCCCGAATTTCAGCGCGCCGCCCTGGAATCTTTACGTCAGCCATTGGAGACCGGGCGGATCAGCGTCGCTCGCGCTAATTCCCACGTCACCTATCCGGCGCGGGTTCAGTTGGTGGCCGCCATGAATCCCTGCCGCTGCGGCTATCTGTCCGATCCCGGGCTAGCCTGTTCCAAGGCTCCCAAATGCGCCGAAGACTATCAAAGCCGCTTGTCGGGTCCGTTGCTGGACCGCATTGATCTGCATGTGGAGGTCCCGGCGGTCAATCTCGCTGACATGGCGCTTCCCGCCGCCAAGGAAAATTCGGCCCAGGTGGCCGTCCGGGTGGCAGCCGCCCGAAGCCTTCAGGTCCAGCGCTATGCCGATAGCCAGATCCGCAGCAACGCCCACAAGCCGAGGGCGAGGTGTTGGCTCGCTTCGCCACTCCCGACGCCAAGGGCCAGGCCTTGCTGACCGACGCCGCCGAACGCTTGCGCCTGTCAGCCCGCGCCTATACCCGAATGTTGCGGGTGGCTCGCACCTTGGCCGATCTGGATCATGCCGACACCGTCAGCCGCATCCATGTGGCCGAGGCGCTGTCCTATCGGCGCATCGCCAAAAGAGCCTAAACTTCCAGCACTGCGACGAAATTGGCGGTCCAGATGGGGGGCGGGGTCAACAGCGCCCAAGACAAAAAGCCATGCGCCAATCGGTCGGTGATCATCCGCCGTCGCGACCCTTCGCGTACCGGCAACACCGCCACCACCTTGAAACCGCACGATTGCGCCAACTGATCCATGGAAGACGGGGTAAAGGCGGTGCGATGGGTCAAATCTCCGTTTTGATATTGCAACCCCCAGGGGCTGGAGGCGTTGGGGACCTTGACGATCACTCGACCGCCCAAAGTCATGTGCGGTTTTAAGTCCAAGAGCAAGCCGCGCGCCTCGTCGGCGGTAAAATGCTCCAGCACGTCCAAGGCGACAATGCGGTCAAAGGGTCCCAAAGTTCGTTGAGCCAACTCCGCGCGGATGTCGCCGCATATGAAATGATCGCGCGTCTGAACCGGCAAAACGTCGGCCAAGGCGGGATCAAGGTCGATGCCGTGAAAGTTTAGGCAGCCTTTTTCAGACAGATACAGCAAGAAAGCGCCAGTGCCACAGCCGATCTCTAGAAAGGAGTGATCGGCTTGGCACGCCCCCGGTTGCCATATGAGGCGGTCAAACCGCGCCGCTTGCTTGCGCCCGGATTGCGGCGTCGTATAGCGCTTGAAGGACGCGTAGCTATCGTAAAATGGCGAGTGCGGCATGGTTTCAGATAGCATTAATTTGATAAGCCGCCAACGAGTTCCGTTGAAGCGCCTAGGGTTCGGTGGCATTAAGGGCGGATGATGAACGATGGCGCGATAACTTTCGTGGTGATGGGGACGCTAAAATATTATCCCTTACTGACCATGAATCTGGAGTTGATCCGGGCTCAGTACCCCGATGCGGCCATCCTGGTCTATGATTGGGGCGGACCCGATTTCAAACCGCATTTCATCTATCCAGGTTCTCTTGTGTCCGATCCCAAAGGACAGATCACAGTCATCGATTGGGGATATCGGATCCAAGACACCAGCGCCTTGGAAGCCGACCTCACGCCCGCCCAGCGGGTGGATGTCGCCATAAAATTCAACGCCCGTTTTCAGCGCACCTTGGGCCAACGCATTCGTAAGAAGATCCTGAAGCTGGCCCCCAACTCGCTTTTGGCCAAACCCATGATCACGGCCGGCTTGAGATTCGAAAACATGCTGATGCAGAAAATCCCCTGCATGCAAGACGCTTCGTCCCGCGTGGGTGCCGGTCGCATGGTATTTTTGGACGCCGACGCCTTTCTGCTTCAGCGGTTTGACGAGCTGCTGATCCGTGCCGATTACGATGTGGCGGTGACGCTGATCGAAAAACCCTGCTTCGATTTGGACAAATGCGCCATCGTCAACAGCGGCGTGATTTTTTTCGGCCCTAAACAAACCAAGCGCGACCTCTTTCTGGCCGCCTGGCATCAGGCCAGCCTAACGTGTCGGGAATGGCTGAAGGAACAAACCGCGCTGGCCCGCATGCTGGAATCCGCCGGGCCGGGCTTCTTGGTCGAAAACACCGTCAATATCTTGAATGGAATCGCCATTTTGTCGTTGCCGCAACGAATCTACAACAATACCGACCATGCCTGCCTGAACCAAAGTCCGTTGCCCAAGATCGCTCATCTGGCCAACACCGCTCACAATGACAAATATTTCAAGCTCTTGCAGGCCAAGGTGCGGCAAGCGTCAAAGAGTGGCGAGTAGCTTAGAGCAAAGTGTATTCATGTTGAATCACTTTGCGATTGCCGCCATTGAGGCGGCGGCCAAGCGGGCGAAAGCCCGCGCCCGGCGAGGGCACGTAAAGAATCAAAGAGCGTGATGCAACCTAATTGCAGAGCGTTCTAGTATTCAGGCCAAGCATTGATCACATGACGGGGCCAAGATCGAGGGGCAACCAAGACGGCATCGAAACGAACGATGTGGCTGTTATAGGCGGGATTGGCGGAAATAAAGGCTTTTGCTGCCCGCACGATGCGCTGGCGTTGGTTCACAGTGACAGCCTGGGCGGCTTGGGCCTGGGTTGGGCGGTATTTGATTTCCACGAAAGCCAAAACAGCTCCGCGCTTGGCGATCAAATCCACCTCGCCGACGCCGCTGCCGCGCTTTCCCGCCAGCCGCCGGGCGACGATCCGCCAGCCTTTCAGTTGCAGCCATAACGCGGCGATGCGTTCGGCACCCGCGCCGGTCATGATTTGGCTAACACCAAGGCGCGGGCATAGACTTGGCGGCGGGGATGGCCGGTTTCCGCCGCCACCAAGGCGGCAGCGTCGCGCACGCCCAACCCCTGCGCCAGAGCGGCGCTGATGCGCTCGTCCAGGCTGTCGCCAGAGGGTGGAGCTTGCTCTTGAGGCGGTCCGATCACGACAACGATCTCGCCTTTGACTGTTTGGCTGTCATAACGGCGGACAAGGTCCGATAGCGAGGCACGTACGGATTCTTCGTAGATTTTGGTCAGCTCCCGCACCACCGCCGCGTTGCGGTTGCCCAGAACCGCTTCCATATCGGCAAGGGACGCGGCCAGTCGATTGGGCGATTCAAAGAAAATCAAGGTGGCGGGCACGGCGGACAGTTCGCGCAAAGTCTGCTTGCGGGCGGTGGTCTTGGCAGGCAGGAATCCGGCGAACAGGAAGCGGTCGGACGGCAGCCCCGACAATTGCAGGGCGGCGATCACCGCCGAGGGACCGGGAAGGGTGGTGACCCGAACGTCATGGGCGCGAGCCAGATCCACCAAACCGTAGCCGGGATCGGAAATCAGCGGCGCGCCCGCGTCGGACACCAGTGCGACGCTGTGGCCTTGCTTGATCCGCTCGATCAGTCCCAAGGCGGCGTGGGCCTCGTTGTGGTCATGGCAGGCGATCAGCGTCTTGGACGGCAATCCCAGCAAGGTCAATAATTTAGCGGTGGAGCGGGTGTCCTCGCAGGCGATGACGTCGGCGTCGGTCAGGATTTGTCGGGCGCGGTCGGTGATGTCGCCTAGATTGCCGATGGGGGTTGCGACCAGATACAAACCTGGGACTAGTTTACTTAATGACGGGGCGGGACTACCTTGCCCCCGACGATCAACGGGTTTGGAGCCTTCCGGTGGGTTTTTTGCGCGTGCCATTGAAAATTTCGCTCCTGGCGGTTTTGATCATTCTCAACGGGTGCCAAACGTTGCAGGCGGTGACCGGGCGGGCCCTACCGCCCGTGGGCTACAGTATCAAGGCGGACGAGTCCTCACAACCGCCCAAAATCGAGGCCCAGCCCGCGCTTCCGGCACCAGTCGCTCCCAGCCAAGAAGCCCCCCCACAAGTCGCAGCAGTTGAAGCGGCGCCTGAGATCGCGAAATCACCTTTGCCCCATGAGGGCGTGCGGGCCGCCTTATTGGCGCCGTTGTCCGGACCCAACGCCGCCTTGGGCGCGGCTTTATCCAACGCGGCGCAGTTGGCGGTGTTCGACACCGCCGACGAGCAGCTGGAATTGTTGCCGTTCGACACCAAGGGCACACCGCAAGGGGCCATTGACGCGCTGGCGCAGGCACTGGATCAGGGTGTCGATCTGATTTTGGGTCCGGTCTTCTCGGCGGAAGTGAAGGCTATCGCGCCTTTAGCGCGGGAACGAGGCGTTCCAGTTATCGCCTTCACCACCGATATAAGCGCCTTGGGATCTGGGGTTTTCAGTTTGGGGTTCCTGCCCGATGTCCAGGTTAAGACTGTAATCGATCAAGCCCAGGCGGATGGGCGCGTCCGCATCGGCGTGCTGGCACCCGATACCGAACTGGGCCACGCCATGGCCGAGGCGGCCAAGGCGGAAGTGGCCAAGACCGGCGGACAATTGATCAAGCTGCAATATTATGAACCGGGCAGTACGGATTTGCGTCCTGTCGCCCAATCCTTCGCCGATTACGCCCACCGCAAGGTTGCTCTGGCCCACGACAAGGATTTGTTGTCGGGTCGCAAGGGTCCGGCGGCGCCTGCCGAGATGGCCGCCATGCCTTACGACGCGGTGCTGTTGCCCGACGAAGGGACCCGACTGAAGAATCTGGCGTCGCTATTGACCTTTTATGGTTTGGATCTCGGCCCGGTGAAATTTTTGGGCACCATGCGTTGGGACGATCCGGCCTTGGCCCAGGAACCTACCTTGGAAGGGTCATGGTTCGCTGCCCCCCCGGAAGCCCCCCTTGCCGCTTTTGTCGCTCATTACGTCAAATCGTTCGGTCCCTTGCCCAAGACGATGACTCCTTTCGCGGGTGGGGCATATGATGCGGTGGCGTTGGCGGCGTTGCTGGCGAAAAAGGGTGCGGGCGGGGTCAGTTTGGCCAATTTGACCGATGCCCAAGGCTTTGCCGGCGTGGATGGCTTGTTCCGCTTGCTGCCCGACGGCGCGGCGGATCGCGGATTGGCGGTGCGGGAATTGATCAAGGGCGGCTCGCGCGAGGCCTATCCCGCCCCGGAAAAATTCACGCCAGCAGTTTCGCCGTTACCGCATTGAGCATCAAGCGGCCGGTTTCGGTCGCTTTGATCGCGGTTTGATCGGCGGTGATAAATCCGCCTTCGACCAACTCTGCCAACCCCTTGCCGTCGATCACCGCGTTCAGCTCCATTCCGCTGACCATCTTGAACAAACCGCGATGCAGGCCTCGGGTCAGGCGCAAACCGGTCATCACCATTTCTTCGGCCCGTTCGCGCACCGACAGATCGACCCGTTCCTGGGTTCCGTGGCCTTGTCGCGCGACCCGCTCCAACCACACATCGGGGGCGCGGTGTTGCCGGGTTGCCGCATTCCACAATCGCCCATGCGCGCCGGGACCGATGCCGAGATAATCGCCGCCCATCCAATAGGTCAGATTGTGATGGCACTCCTGTCCTGGCCGGGCGTGATTGCTGATCTCGTAAGCGGGCAGGCCGGCATGGTCCAACACTTCTTGGGTGACGGTGAACAGATCGATCTGCACGGATTCGTCGGGCAAAGCGAATTCGCCGCGATTGTAGCGCGGGGCAAAGGCGGTGCCGTCCTCGATGGTCAATTGATAGACCGACAGATGATCGCCGCACAGCTCCAGGGCTCGGTCTAGTTCTTGCCGCCAGCTATGGACGGTCTGGCCGGGCCGAGCGTAAATCAAATCGAACGAGTAACGATCGAAGGTTTTGCGCGCCAATTCGATGGCGGTCAGGGACTCGGCCACATCATGGCGGCGACCGAGAAAGGACAGGATTTGGTTGTCCAGGGCCTGCACGCCCATGGACAGGCGATTGATCCCGGCCGCTTTGAAATCCAAAAAGCGCTGGGCTTCCACGGTCGAGGGATTGGCTTCCAGGGTGATTTCCACCGCTGGCGCGATAGTCCAATGCTGGGCGATGCGTTCCAGCAGGGCAGCGACGGTGGCGGGCTCCATCAAGGACGGGGTGCCTCCGCCGAAAAACACGCTGGTCACCGTGCGACCGTGCGCAAGGGCTGCGTACCAATCCAACTCGGTCAGCAAGGCATTGCGCCAGCTTTGGTGATCGATGGCGGCGGCTTCGTGGCTGTTGAAGTCGCAATAGGGGCATTTGGACAGGCAGAACGGCCAATGGATATAGATGCCAAATCCAGCCGGGTTATCCAAAGCAGGCCTTGACCAATTGAGAGAAGGCCGCAGCGCGATGGCTGATGGCGTGCTTGGCCTCGGGCTCCATCTGGGCGAAGGTCTGGGTTCCGCCCTGGGGGAAAAAGATCGGGTCGTAACCAAAACCGTTGGTTCCGATTGGGGCCAAGGCGATGGAGCCTTCCACCTTGCCTTCGAAGGTTTGCAAGGATCCGTCGGGCCAAGCCAAGGACAGGGCGCAGATGAAACGGGCGGAGCGGTCGAATTGGTCATCCAACCCCGTCAGCACTTTCGTCATAGCCAGGTTAAAATCCTTGGACGGTCCGGCCCATCGGGCCGAATAGATGCCGGGCTGACCGCCCAGCGCGTCCACCACCAACCCGGAATCGTCGGCCAAGGCGGGAAGATTGGCGGCCTTGGCGGCGGCCAAGGCTTTCAATTCGGCATTGTCCCGAAAGCTGCTTCCGGTTTCCTCGGGTTCGGGCAAATCCAGATCCTTGGCCGAAATCACCTCGACGTGCCACGGCGCCAGCAAGTCTCGAATTTCGCGGACCTTGCCGTCGTTGTGGCTGGCGATGACCAGTTTGCTTACCGTCATAGAATGGCCTTCTGTTGCGCTACCACCAACTGAGCGATGCCTTTTTCGGCCAAATCCAACAACGCGTTGAATTGCGGGCGGGAGAACGGTTTTTCCTCGGCGGTGCCTTGAATCTCGACGATGCCGCCGGACCCGGTCAGCACGAAGTTGGAATCCGCTTGGGCGTTGGAATCCTCGGCGTAATCCAGATCCAGCACCGCTTGTCCTTCGTAAAGTCCGCACGAAACGGCGGCCACATGATCGGTCAGGGGAATGGAGGCTAACTTACCCGCCACAACCAGCTTGGCGAAAGCCAGATGCAGGGCCACCCACGCGCCGGTGATCGAGGCGGTGCGGGTGCCGCCATCCGCTTGCAGGACGTCGCAATCAATGCGCACTTGCATCTCGCCCATGGCGGTCAGATCGGTGACCGAGCGCAAGGATCGGCCGATCAGCCGCTGAATTTCGTGGGTACGGCCCGATTGCTTGCCGCGAGCGGCCTCGCGGTCGGTGCGATCATGGGTCGAGCGCGGCAGCATGCCGTATTCCGCCGTCACCCAGCCCTTGCCGGTGTTGCGCAGGAACGGGGGGACTTTGTCCTCGACCGAGGCGCAGCATAGCACATGGGTGTCGCCGAAGCGGGCCAGACAGGAGCCTTCGGCGTATTTGGAAAAACCGGGCTCTAGGGAAATGGTGCGCAATTGGTCGAGGGCGCGGCCTGAAGGTCTCATAGGGGCTCTTTCGGTCGGGGAGTGTGATACGATGGCCTCACCCTACTTGTTCGCGCCGTCGTTGACAACGACCCGTTCCCCATTAGATATGAGCCATGCTTCGCAATAAGACGCCAGTCATCGCCGAATTAAACGAACGGTCGCGGGAAGTGTTCCGCCAGCTGGTGGAAGCCTATGTGCAAACCGGCGAGCCCGTGGGGTCGCGCACCTTGTCGCGGCGTCTTAACGTGTCGCTGTCGCCAGCCACTATCCGCAACGTCATGGCTGATTTGGAGGATGCGGGTTTGCTGTACGCGCCGCACGTCTCGGCGGGACGGCTGCCCACCCAGATTGGTATGCGCCTGTTCGTCAACGGACTGCTGGAAGTCGGCGGGTTGGCGGCGGATGAGCGGGCTACGCTGGATTCCCAATGCCGCTCCGCCGGTAAAAGCGTCGAGCAAGCCTTGGGCGAAGCCATCGGAGCGTTATCGGGCCTGTCGCGATGTGCCGGCATGGTGGTGTCGCCCAAAACCCGGCGCAGCTTGAAACAGATCGAATTCATCGGCCTTGGGCACGGACGCGCTTTGGTGGTGTTGGTGACCGAAGATGGATTGGTGGAAAACCGACTGCTGGATCTGCCGGTGGGCGTGGGACCCAGCGCTTTGATCGAGGCTACCAATTATTTGAACGACCGCCTTCGGGGCCGCGATCTGGATCAGGTCATGGTCGAAATCATGGCCGAACTGGATGATCAACGCACGCAATTGGACGAATTGACCAAGCGCGTGGTAGCCACCGGCCTTGCCACCTGGGCAGGGGGCGGAGACGACAGCGCGTTGATCGTGCGCGGCACCTCGCACCTTTTGGAAGACGTGGCGGCGGTCGAGGATTTGGAACATATCCGCACCTTGTTCGACGCGCTCGAAACCAACCGCCAGTTTCTGAAATTGGTGGAATTGGCCGAGGGCGCCGAAGGGGTGCAGATTTTTATCGGCTCGGAAAATGAATTATTCGGTTTAACCGGATGCTCCATGGTGGTAGCACCCTATCGCGACACCCGTGAACGGATCGTCGGGGCCATCGGGGTGATCGGCCCCACTCGACTGAATTTCGCCCGCATCATTCCCATGGTGGATTATACCGCCAAGATGATCGGACGCTTTATTGGACCAACTTGACACTGGCAATGGAACGATGATGACCGAAGAAAACGAAGCTCCCGAAACGACCGAGGACATGGCGCTGCCCCAACAGGAAGCCGCTCCAGAACAAGTCCAGGACCCTGTCCAGGCCTTGGCCGAACGAGTCCAGCAATTGGAAGCGGATTTGGTCACGGCCAAGAATGACGTCCTGTACGCCAAGGCCGAAACCGAGAATGTGCGTCGCCGTTTGGAGGTTCAGGCCGAGGATCGCGGCAAATACGCGGTGGTCAATTTCGCCAAGGATGTCTTGAGCGTTGCCGACAATCTGCGCCGCGCCCTGGACGCGGTGCCCGTCGATCAACGTGACAGCAGCGAACTGGTCAAGAACCTATCCGTGGGCGTGGAAATGACCGAGCGGGAATTGCTGGGGTCGCTGGAACGCTATGGCATCCGTCCCATTGCCGCCAAGGGCGAGCGCTTCGACGCCAACCTGCATCAGGCGATGATGGAAATGGAAGACACCACCGTCCCCGCCGGAACCGTGGTTTTGGTCATGCAGACCGGCTACAAGATCCATGATCGCCTGTTGCGTCCGGCCCTGGTCGGCGTGTCCAAAGGCGGACCCAAAGCTCCCTCCGGCGAACAAGTCGATACCAACGCTTAATGGAACCAGGGGTCCAAGGGGGAACTCGTTCCCCCTTAAAATCCTCCTATTCCTTTTAATCCCTCATCCAAACTAACCGGCGGCTTCCATCCCAAGGCCCGCAGGGGCGCATCGTCCACGATCAGGGAACCGGTCAGGCGGTGGATGGTGGCTTGCCGTCCGGTCAGGTTTCCGACCAATCTCAACATCCCCACCGGCACCGGCACCAGCAAGGCGGGCGCGCCCAGCGCCTGTCCCATGCGCCGAAACAGATCCGGAACCGAAATGTTTTCGTCGTCGCGCAACAGGTAGGTGTGGCCGATGGTGGAATCGTGCGTCAAGCAAAAGCCGATGGCGTCGGACAGATTGGCCAAGCCGATCAGGCTGCGCATATTCTTAACCCCGCCCAGCGGAATGGGAATGCGGCGCTTCAACAATTGGCGCATGCGTTCCAGATTGCCCTTGGCATGAGGGCCGTGGATCAAAGGCGGGCGCAGGATGGTCAATTTCAGACCGGGCATTGCCCGCAAGCCAATCTCGGCGTCCAGCTTCGAGCGTCCATAGGGGTCTTGCGGATTGGGCGGGTCGAGGGCGGTATAGGGACGGTCGGTGGCGGTGACCTCGCCATTGACCTTGACCGTGCTGATGAAGACAAACCGCCGCTCGCCCGCTTGCGCCGCCAGCCGCAGAGTGCCGTCGCGGTTTATGCGGTCGTACAGGCTGGCGGGGTCGGACGCGTCCATGATATGGGCGCGGGCGGCCAGATGTACCACCGCATCGATTCCCTGCAAAGCGCTGGTCCAATCGGTGTCGGGTCCGATTTCGCCAATCATTCGTGGTTCGGTTCCCGGCGGTGCTTGTTTACCGGTGCGCAATGCCGCTGCCACACGAAAGCCCTTTGCCAGCAACGTGGCGCAGACCGTGGGGCCGGTAAAGCCGGTGGCGCCGGTTACCAAAATTGTTTTTGTCATGGGGGCGCGTTCCGGCCCCACCAGCGCAGCAGGGCCAACAAAGCGGTGACGATCAGGGCCGCCAGCGACAGGCCGATGCCCTGTTGGCCGATGTCGGCAATCCAGGCGGCAAAGATCAGACCCAAATTGCCCATAAGAATGGTGGTTGAAACCAGGACCGGTCCGGCACCGCCACGACTGGCGCGCTGATAAAAATGCTTGCGGTGGGCCTGCCAGATTTTTTCACCGTTCAGCAATCGGATCAGCAAGGTCCAACTGGCGTCGGCCCAATAATAAGCAGGCAGGATCAGGGAGGCGGCCCAATGACCGGCCAGGGCCAGTTGGATCAACAGCCCGCCGATCAGCAGACCCAGCGGCACGCTGCCGGCATCGCCCAGAAACACTTTGGCCGGATGCCAGTTCCACACCAGAAACCCCAATCCACCGGCGGCAAGGCATAGGCCGGGCAGAATCAGATCCTGAGTGGCGTCGGCATGGGCCGCGATCAGGGCGATTCCAACGCCCAGACAGCCGGTTTCCACGCCGGTTATGCCGTCGATGCCGTCCATGAAATTGTACAGATTGACGAACCACAGCAATCCGAACGCCAGTACCGCAGCCAATACCCAATGAGGAAGCGGCAGAAAGGCCAGGAATGCCGCCACCGCCATCGCTTGAAAGGCCAGTCGCAGAATAGGCGGCAGTCCGCGCTTATCGTCAATCCACGACGCGCCCATCAAAATCAATGCGCCGATCAGCAACGGCCAAGGCCGATAGTCGCTGAACACCAGCCACGGGAACAAAATGGCGGGAATGACGCCCAATCCGCCGCCGCGTGGGGTGGGGACGGTATGGCTGGAACGGTGATTGGGATGATCCAGGGTTAGACGGGTCAGCACCAACGCCACCGCCCAAACCGTTAGGGCGAAAGCGGTGATGGCGGCGATAGTGGTCATGATCGGGCTAGTCCAGGGCGACCGAATGGCCCAGACGCAGCGAGTCCAGAACCAATAAGGTGGCTTGGCTGGTTTCCAGCAGTTCTTCCTCGTCCACCGGCGCGGGTCCGCCCAAGGCCACCGCTTGGACGAAGGCGGACAATTCTTCACTGTGGCCTTTGTCTTGTCCGGCGCGGGCTTTGATGATCCGCGACTTGCCGTTGCCGGTGATGGACAGGGACAGAAAATTATCCATCGCCAAGACCGTTCCACCGGCAAAACATTCAATCCGTTCCTTGGAATAGGCCGAATCGCCCATGGAGGTATAAAGGATGCTGGCCAAGCTGCCATCGGCAAAGGTCAAGGTCACCGCCACGTCGTCGTTGGTTTCTTGCGGCGCCAAGGCCGCTTGAGCATCCACCTTGACGATGGCGGCCCCGGCCAGAAAGCGGGCCAAATCGATAAAATGGCACAGTTCGCCCAGAATGCGTCCGCCACCTTCCGCTTCGGCATTGACCCAGGACTCAGGCGGCAGGGCACCGGCATTGACACGGATCGAGATCACCTTGGGGCCGGGATGGCGGGCCAGTTCGGATTGCATGGTCACCGCGAAAGGCGCGAAGCGGCGGTTGAAGCCCACTTGGAAAAAGGTGTTGGCGCTATGGCGGGCCTTGCGCACCAAATTGACCTGCTCCATGGACAGGGCCAGGGGCTTTTCCACCAGCACCGATTTGCCCGCTTCCAAGCAGGCGGCTACCCATTGGGCATGGTCGGAATGGCGGGTGGCGACCAAAACCGCGTTGATGGCGGGGTCGGCCAGGATATCGGCGGCGTCAGTCGTCGAGCGCAGGAAATTGAAGGTTTGTTGGCCATGATCGGCGGTATGGCCGCGCGTGGTGGCCAGGGCTACCAGATCCACGTTGGACAGCCGGGCCAGTTCGGGCAACAAAACGGTGCGGGCGAAGGACCCAGCGCCGATGACGCCCAAGGCGCACCGTCCCGAAGCGGGAGCGGAAGACGCGGGCAGGGCGGTCGCGGGCACCGCATGGTCGGGATAGGTCAACACCACGCCCAAATGAGGTTCGCTACCTTCGGTGACCAATTCATAAGCTTGTTCGGCCTGATCGATGGCGAAGCGGTGGGTGATCAGCGGGGCTACGTGTAGCGAGCGTGGCAAGGATGGCGACATCAACCGCAAGGATTCGGCAAGATTCTCGGTCTCGGTCCAGCGTACCCAGCCCACCGGATATTTGACGCCGCTCATTTCGAAATCATCGTCATAACGGCCGGGTCCGTATGACCGCGACACCATCAACGACAACTCTTTTTTCATGAAGGCGGCATAGGGGAATTCGGTGCCGGTCTTGCCCACCATAACTACCCGCGCTCGGTCGCGGGCCAGATCGGCGGCCAGTTCCAAAGGTTCGCTGGATTGGGTGGCGGCGGCAATTAATATCCCATCGACGCCTCGGCCCTGGCTCAACGCGCCCACCGCCTCGGCCAAACCGGGTTCGCCCAAAATCCAGGTCAATTCGGTCCCGAAACGGGCGGCCAATTCCAGGCGATCCTTATTGACGTCCACGGCGATGACCCGCGCGCCCTGCAAGGCCAGCAATTGCGCCGACAATTGGCCCACCAATCCCACGCCCATGACCAGCACCACGTCGCCCAGGCCCGCGCCCAAATTGCGCACGCCCGCCAAGGCAATGGCGGACAGGGTGCCGAAACAGGCCTGATCATAGGTTACATCGTCGGGAATGGGCGCGGCCAGCGATGTGGGAACGCAATCGAATTCGGCATGGTTGGCGATCCCGGCCCCGGCCAAGGCCACCCGTTGGCCGGTGCGGAAGGCGCCTTCGGTTCCCGGCCCCAAGGCGATCACCTCGCCCGCGGCGGAATAGCCCAAAGGCAAAGGTTCGTCTAAACGAGCCATCACCGCCTTGAAGGTGGCGGCCAAGCCGTCGCGGCGGGCCTTATCTAGAACCTTGCGCACCAGATCGGGGCGCTCTTTCGCCTTGCCCGCCAAGCTTTTGCGGGCGAAATCGATGACCATGCGCTCGGTGCCCGCGCTGATCAGCGAGGCATGCACGCGCACCAAGACCGAACCGGCGCGAACGCGCGGCGCGGGGACGTTCTTCAAAGACAGCTTGCCAGAACGGGCGCTTTGGATAACTTGTTTCATGGAACATGCTGATACACTGAACCCGGTATACTGCCAAGAGCCACGAAGGAATAGTGATGGACCCGTCTCATTTTCTTGCCGAGCAAATCGACGAACACGCCGCCGTTCTGTCCGCCACCCACAAGGCCGTCGCCGCCGCTTTCGCTGCCGCCACCCAGGCGTGCCTGTCCAGTCTGGCGGCTGGCGGCAAGATTTTGTTCTTCGGCAATGGCGGCTCGGCTGCCGACGCTCAGCATCTGGCCGCCGAGCTGGTGGTACGCTATCGCGCCAACCGCAAGGCATTAGCGGCGGTGGCGCTGACCACCGACACCTCGATCCTGACCGCTTGCGCCAACGATTTTTCCTTTGACGATATCTATGTGCGTCAGATCGAAGCCTTGGCCCGGCCCGGCGACGTGGCCATCGGCA
>CAIYCT010000084.1 GCA_903924765.1 uncultured Rhodospirillaceae bacterium
GAGGTGTCCAATTTGGGCACCAGCGCTTTGGTTGTGTGTGGCGCGAATGGCCACACGCCGCCTTTGGCTTTAGACGAGAACCTTAAGGTGATCCGGGCGGCGGTGCGGGCGGCATCGGATCGGATTCCGGTCATTGTCGATACGGTAGGCGCGGATATATTCGCGACTCTTGCCTTTGCCAAAGCCGCACAACGCGCGGGGGCCGAAGGAATTCTGTGTGCTGTGCCCGACTCCATTCGGTCGTCACAACAGGAGATTCTGGGATATTTCAATGCTATTGGCGACCAAACCGGTTTGCCGGTGTTGGTGCATGACTGCCTCAGTCAAGCCGGACTCAGTCTGCCTGTTGAGACAATCACGCACGTATCGACGCTGCCCGCCATTGTCGGCGTGGTGGATTCAAGCGCGGACCGATCAAAAGCGGAAGCCTTGCGTTGGACGTTGCCGGAACGGTTCTTGCGCCTAAGCGGCAAAGTGTCCTTGATCTCGTCTCATCTCGCTTTGGGATATCACGGAAGCGTCTCGACGCTCGCCAATTGGGCGCCCGGCTTATGTGCCGCCACGCACCAGGCTTGGAGAAAAGGGAACGTCCACCTGTATCAAACGTTTGCGGAATTGATTAAAACGCTTGAAGAACGCATTGATGAAACCGGTTCATCTCCATTCAACATGGAGGTGTCTGACATGGAAGCGTTAACGCTGGCCGGACTTTGCCTAGACCCTAAAGGTGGTCCATTTTATCAAGCACGTCGATAAACCGTTCAAGCATGGCTTTCAGCATGGCGCCCGCTTGGACGCCATCGCCTAGTTTCAGCCATTTCAGCACGTCGGCGTGGTCGGCGGCATGCTGGGGCAAATCGTCCAGTACGCTATAGATGGCAATACGGGACCTGACGCCCCATTGCATGGAATCGAAGGCCTTCAGGAATTGCTTGTTGCCGCTTATCTCGACGATGCGACGATGGAAGACCAGGGCCGCTTGACTATAGCCTTCCGGGTCTTTGGAGCGGGCGCTTCTGTGCATGAGTTCGACTTTTTGGGACAAGGTGTCTAGATCGCCGGGGCTACAAGGAACCGCCTTCTGCGCCGATCGATCCTCGATCAGGGCGCGCAATTCATAGGCCTCCTTGAGCTCCACCGCGCTGGTGGAGCGCACGCGAGTGCCGCGATAGCGTTCGTTTTCAACCAAACCCAGGGCTTCCAGATCGCGCAAGGCTTCGCGCACCGGCGCTTGGCTGGTTCCAAACTCCTTGGCCAGCGCCATTTCTTTCAGATGCATGTCGGGTGGGTAACGACCATCCAATATCCTGGCAAAGATTTCATCGCGCAAACGGTCCCGCGTGCAAACGCGAGCACAGTTTTTGGTTTCCCCCATCTTACTCTTGTCCATTCCCTTGCCAGCCACCCCCTAAGCCTTTGATCAGTAGCACATTGGCGGTCATTTGGCGCAAATGAATATCTGCGGCGGTCAGCTCGGCGGCCAACAGGGCGTTTTGATTAACCACGACTTCCAAAAAGGTCACGATACCCGCCTGATACCGATAGCGGGCCTGAGCCAAGGCTTCGCGTTGAGCTTCGACCGCATTGCTTTGGGTGACGGATTCGCTTTCCAGATAACGCAAAGCCGCCAATTGGTCCTCGACCTCGCGCCACGCGGACAGGGTGGTCTGCCGGTAATCGGCGACAGCCTCGTCGAAAGCGGCGCGGGCTTGATCGTTTTGCGCCTGGATGCGTCCCCCGTCGAAGATGGATTGCGACAAAGCGCCCGGCCCCAAGGCCCAAATGGCGCTGGATGCCTGCAAGAGATTAGCGGGATAAGAAGTTTCCAATCCGATCAACGCGCCCAGATTGAACACCGGGAACCATGCCGCTTTGGCAATGCCGATGCGGGCGTTGGCAGACGCCACCCGGCGTTCGGCCGCCGCCACATCGGGACGGCGTTCCAGCAGTGTGGATGGCTGGCCCACGGCGAAGGCGAGGGGTTCGCCCGTCAGCGGTTTGGCGGGCAGTTGAAATTGGGCCGGAGCCACGCCCACCAAAATGGCGATGGCGTGTTCCAACTGCGACCGTTTCAGGCGAATGTCCGAGGCCTGGGTTTTAGCCAGCTCCAATTGCGCCTTGGCTTGGGCGACGTCAGCTGACGCGGCGATGCCGCCTTGGTGGCGACGGGTGACCAGATCCAACGCCGCTTGATCGGCTTCGATGGTCTGCTCCAACACTTGTTGCGAGGTATCGGCGCCGCGCAGCGAGAAGTAATCGGTGGCCAATTCCGACCGGATCGACAAGTCCAGAACCGCCAGATCGGCGGCGCTGGCTTGGGCTTCGTCGGCGGCGGCCTCGACCGAGTTCTTAACCCGTCCCCACAAATCCACCTCATAGGACACGTCCAGGGACAGTTTGTCGTCGTTGTAGATCGGCGGCAGGGTTTTGGGCCGCATGGTCTGCGAGCGGCGCAATCGGTCCGCCGACGCGCCGCCATCGATGTGCGGGAACAGATCGGCCCGCGCCGATTGGGCGATCGCACGGGCTTCTGCCAGACGAGCCGTTCCTGCCCGCAAACTTTGGTTGTCGGCAGCGATGTGGGCTTCCAATGCATTGAGGTCGGAATCGCCGAACTGAATCCACCATTCGCCCTTGGGAGCGGTGTCGGCGGGGGCCGCCGGCCTCCAATCGCCGCTCTCCTTATAAGCGGCGGGGGGGGTGGTTTCCGGCGGGGCGTAATCGGGCGCGAACGAACAGGCCGTTAAAGCCAGCAATCCGGCGGGGATGAGAGCATATTTCATCTTACTCACCCGGCTTTGGCCGGAGCGGCCGCCAACCGCACCTTCTGTCCGTTCAGCAGGGAATCCGGTGGATTAAGGATGATTTTATCGTCAGGCTTAATCCCGTCGGTGATTTCCACCTCGGTTCCCATATCGCGCCCCAAAATCACCGGAACGATGGCGGCTGTGTTGTCGGGGCCAAGCTTGGCCACCTGCACGCCGTCGCCCCGGAAGATCAGGGCATTGACCGGCAGACGCTGATTGACCGCCGCCAATGGGGTGGTGAAATGGACTTCGGTGTAGCTGCCGGGCAGCAAGTCGCCCTTGGAATTGTCCAATTGGAACTCGACCAGCAACGTGCGTGCTTGGGGATCGATGGCGTCGGCGGTCCGCACCAATTTGGCGGGGAAGCTGCGTCCCGGAAATTGGGCGAACTTTAACTGCGCCACCTGACCGACCGACACCGAGGCGGCATAGGTCTGCGGCACCTGGACATAGATGCGCAAAACCGAGCGGTCAACCATGTGGAACAATTCAACGCCCTGGCCGCTGCCCGCATTGATCAAGGCTCCCACATCGGTCTTGCGGGCGCTGATGATGCCGTCGAACGGGGCGATGACTTGGTTAAACCGCTGGGTTTCGCGCAGGCGCGCCACATTGGCGGCGGCGGCGGCGACCAGGGCGTCTTTGGCTTTGGCGTCGGCCAACTTCTCGTCGTTTTCCTGCCGCGAAACCGAATCTGTAGCCACCAGCCCAGCCCACCGTTGCGCCGTGCTTTGAGCGATGGCTTGATTGGCCTTGGCGGTGTTGAGATCGGCTTGGGCTTGGCGCAGTTGTTCGTTGACCTCGGGCGTGTCGATTTCCGCCAAGACTTGGCCGCGATGGACCTGCGCGCCGATATCGACCTTCAACGATCTCAGATAGCCGTTGGTGCGGGCGTAGATGGGGGCGTCGATGACCGCTTGAACCGTGCCCGGCAGTACCAAGTCGGAGGTATTGGAGCCGACCTTGGGGCTGACCACGCCGACCAGGGGAATGGCGGCGGTCTCGGTGACGTCCTTGAGCGCGGCGCTGGCTTGGTAACGGCTGTTGATGCCCCAACCGGCGGCGACGACCATGGTCAGCGCCATGATTGCGCCAAACCGGCGCAAAGTCCGGGGTTCGGGGCGGGAATGGCCAACGGGAGAGCGTAACTGGTTCTGGTGCATAGGGCCTCGCGACATCAAAGGGTGGCGTCGTTGCTAGGGGTCACTCCCGGATGACGTCTGTGCAATATACAGAAGACAACCGGAACAAAAAACAAGGTGGCCAACGTGGCGATGGACAGGCCGCCGATGACGGCGCGTCCTAATGGCGCATTCTGTTCGCCGCCTTCGCCCATGCCCAAAGCCATGGGGATCATGCCGATGATCATGGCCAGGGCGGTCATCAATACGGGGCGAAAGCGGGTGGAGCCTGCCTCCAGCGCCGCTGTCAAGGGTTCGCGGCCCTGTTTCATGCGGTCGCGGGCGAAGCTGACCACCAGGATGCTGTTGGCGGTGGCGACGCCCATACACATGATCGCCCCGGTCAAAGCCGGCACGCTTAAGGTGGTATGCGTCAGGAACAACATCCAGACGATGCCCGCCAAGGCCCCGGGCAAAGCGGTGATGATGATGAACGGGTCCAGCCAGGATTGGAAATTGACCACGATCAGCAAATAGACCAACACGATGGAAAAAGCCAATCCGCCGTACAAACCAACGAATGACGCGTCCATGGTCTTGGTCTGCCCGCGCGCGGTGACTGTCGAGCCCTTGGGCAGGTCGGCCTTGGTCTGGTCCAGAATTTTGGCCACATCGGTCGAGACGCCGCCCAAATCGCGGTCCTGAACCCCGGCGTAAATGTCGAGCGCCGGTTGCACATTGTAGTGGGAGACCACGGCGGGTCCCGACAGGCGGCTGATGGTGGCGACGCCGCCCAAAATCTGCTGCGAACCGGTCGGCGTGGTTCCGCCCACCGGCACGTTGGCCAGCGCCTCTAGCGAATCCAACTGAAACTGCGGCGTTTGCGACACCACGTTATAGGACACGCCGTTCTTGGGGTTGAGCCAAAAATTGGGTGAGGTTTGAAAGCTGCCCGACAACGAGATCAGCAAATTGCTCGCCACGTTGCGCTGGACAAAGCCCAGATCCATGGCGCGGCTGCGGTCAACCGTGACCATCAATTCGGGATTGTCGAAAACCTGATGAACCCGAAGATCGGCGATGCCGGTGATGTGCCGCATCTGTTCGGCCACCTTTTGCGTATAGGCCAAGTTGGCGCGCTGATTGTTGCCCACCACTTGGACGTCGATGGGGCTGGGTAGGCCGAAATTCAGGATTTGGCTGACGATGTCGGCGGGCAGGAAGGCGAAGGAGATTCCCGGAAAGGCTTGCGGCAGGGAAATGCGCAAGGCGCGGACATAATTGGCGCTGGGCTTGTGGCCTTCCTTCAAGGAAATCAGAATGTCGGCGTCCGAGGTGCCTATGGGCGCGGAGTTGCTATAGGATAAATTGATGCCGCTGACCGGCAAGCCGATATTGTCCACCATGCTTTCGATTTCGCTCGCGGGAATGACCTGCCGCACCGATGCTTCGACCAAATCGCACAGACGGGCGGTCTCTTCCACCCGCGTGCCCGCATGGGCGCGCATGTGCAATTTGATCTGGCCGCCATCCACCTGCGGGAAGAAATCCGAGCCTAAGAACGGGAACAAGGCGAAGGACGCGACGACAATCCCTAAAAACGAGGCCGCGAACAGAGTGCGGTTCAGCAGGGCCAGGGCAAGCAAGGTTTTGTACCGTCGGCGCAGCTTGTCGAACGCGGCCTCGAACGCCAGTTGGAAGCGCGGCAGCAGTCCCTTGGCGGTGACCAAGCTTTCGTGCTCATGGGCGTGCAACAGATACTTGGCCATGGTCGGAACCAAGGTTCGAGACAGAACGTAAGAGGCCAGCATGGCGAACACCACGGCTTCGGCCAGCGGGACGAACAGATAACGAGCGACTCCGCTCAAGAAAAACATCGGCACGAACACGATGCAGATACAGAAAGTGGAGACCAAGGCCGGGATGGCGATTTGTTGCGCGCCGTCCAGGATGGCTTCCTGCACTTCCTTGCCCTGTTCCAGGTTCCAGTTGATGTTTTCGATGGCGACGGTGGCGTCGTCCACCAAAATACCCACCGCCAACGCCAAGCCGCCCAGGGTCATGATGTTGATGGTTTCGCCCAAGGCCGACAACGTGATGATTGAGGCCAGCACCGACAACGGGATTGATACCGTAATGATCAGGGTCGACCGCCAGCTGCCCAGGAACAACAAGATCATGGCCCCGGTCAGCAGGGCGGCAATTAAGCCTTCGCGCATGACGCCTTCCACCGCGCCGCGCACAAACAGCGATTGGTCGGCCAGAGCGTGGATGTCCAAACCCGGTGGTGCTGCGTCGCGGATCAACGGCAACCGGCTTTTGATCTGGTCGATGATGTCCAGGGTCGAGGCGGTGCCGGTCTTTTGAATGCTCATCAACGAGGCCCGCTGACCATCCACCCGGACGATATTGGTTTGGGGGGACGAGCCGTCATGCACATGGGCGACGTCGTGGATATACACCGTCGATCCGTTCACCGTCTTGATGGGCAGATTGTTCAAGTCGTCCAGCGCTTTGGGGCTGGCGTTGAGTAGAACGGTGTATTCATAGGGGCCGATCTTCTGCGTTCCGGCGGGAAGAATAAGGTTCTGCGCCGAAATGGCGTCGTTGACGTCAGCCGGGGTCAAGCCGTGGGACTGCAAGGCTTGTTGATTCAAATCTACCTGGATCTGCCGCTGTTTGCCGCCATAGGGGAAGGGAATGGCCGCACCCTTGACCGTGGCCAATTGCGTGCGGATAAAACTGTTGCCGTAATCGAACAATTCCTGTTCGGTCAGCTTGTCGCTGGACAAAGCCAGTTGAATGACTGGAACGGTCGAGGCGTTGTAGCTGAGCACCAGCGGCGGCGTGATGCCGGGCGGCAAAAATCTCAGCAAGGTCTGCGAAATGGCGGTGACCTGGGACACCGCCAGATCGATGTTGACTCCGGGCTGGAAGAAGATTTTGATCACCCCAACCCCGGACAAGGATTGCGATTCGATATGTTCGATGTCGTTGACGGTGGTGGGCAGGGCGCGCTCGTACATGCCGACGACGCGATTGCCCATATCCTCGGGCGGCAGGCCGCTATAGGCCCATACCACGCTGACGACGGGAATGCCGATATTAGGAAGAATGTCCGTGGGCGTGCGCGAGATCGCCAACGGCCCAAACAATAAAATCAGCAATGCCAGCACCACGAACGTGTAAGGGCGCTGCAAGGCAATTCTGACGATCCACATCGACCGGGGCTCCAAACGGGAATATTATCGATAATCGATTATCGATAGTTTGGAACCTTTGTAAAGTGTCAATACCTTCGTTCTTTGGTATGGGGCTGAAGTTTATGCTCCAGCCCCATCCTTGACGTTACAGGGCGCCTGTGCCCTTGACCAGGGGGCATTCGCTTTCCGATAGGGGGCGGAAGGCCTGATCGCCGGGGATGGTGCGGACCAGTTTCAGATAATCCCACGGATATTTGGATTCAGACGGCTTCTTGACTTCGAACACATACAGATCGTGGACCATGCGGCCATCCTCGCGAACCTTGCCGTTCTTGGCGAAGAAGTCGTTGACCGGCAGCTCCTTGATCTTTTTAGCCACCGCCTGGGTGTCGTCGGTGCCAGCGGCTTTAACCGCCTTCAGGTAATGCAGCACCGCCGAATAGGCGCCCGCCTGTCCCATGGTCGGCATGGCGTGATGGCGTTCAAAAAACCGCTTGGACCAAGCGCGGGTTTCGTCGTTCAGGTCCCAATAGAAGGCTTGGGTCAGCAACAACCCTTGCGCGGCTTCCAGACCCAGCGCGTGGATGTCGGTAATGTGCAGGTAAAGACCGGCCAGCTTGATGCCTGATTTATCCAGACCGAATTCATGGGCCTGCTTGATGGCGTTGACTTGGTCGGGGCCGGAACTGGCTAGGCCAATCAACTTGGCGCCCGAGCCTTGGGCTTGCAGCAGATACGAGGAAAAGTCGGTGGTGCCTTGCGGGTGTTTGACGCTGCCCAGCACCGTGCCGCCGTTCTTGATCACTGCGGCGGCGGTGTCGCGCTCCAGCGCCGCGCCGAACGCGTAATCGGCGGTCAGGAAGTACCAAGGCCCATCCTTGGCCAATGGCGCGCCGGTGCCCACGGCCAAGGCATAGGTGTCATAGGTCCAGTGAAAGCCGTTGGGCGAGCAGAATTTGCCGGTGAAATCCGACGATCCGCCGGTGGAGGCCAGGACGATGCGGTTCTTTTGGCGGGCGATTTCCTGGACGCCCAGCAAGACGGAAGAGGTGGGGATGTCGACAATGGCATCTGGGATGGTGAGATCGGCCCGACGTTCCGTCCGCCCAAGACTCGGCTGCCGGGCGCGGGCGGCGCCAACGATATTGCCTGCGGGGCCAAGCGGGTGATCATCATGGTCACTCACGAGCCCAAGCGCTTTGCAGAGAAAGTGACCTATATCAGTTCGCCAGGGTTTCTGGACGGCGGCAATGCGCGGGACAAATATGGCTTTGTCGGCGGCGGTCCTTCGGCCATCATCACCACCTTGGGTATCCTGCGCCCCGATCCGGTCACCAAGGAGTTCCAATTGGACGCTTGGTACCCGTTTTCCAGCATCGAGGAAATCAAGGCTGCCACCGGTTGGGATCTGAAGGTCTCACCCGACGCCCTTGTGGTCCCCGAGCCCAGCGCCCTGGAATTGGCCGCCTTGCGGAAAGTCGATGAAACCGGAGCGCTGCGTAAAGCATAATATTCCTGATTTGGAGAAACGATCATGACTGATGCCCCTTTGCTGCTGAGCGCCGACGATGACGGAATCGCCACCCTGACCCTAAACCGTCCCCAAGCCCGCAACAGCTTGTCACAAGGCATGTTGCGGGAGTTGCTGGCTCAGTTGGAATCGGTCAAGGCCGATCCCGCCATTCGGGTGGTCATTCTGGCCGGAGCAGGACCCGCCTTTTGCGCCGGTCACGATCTCAAGGAATTGCGCGCGGCGGAGTATGGCTGTGCCTATACCCAGGCTCTGTTCGATGAGTGCGCTCGGGTGATGCAAGCCATCGTCCGCTTGCCCAAGCCGGTGATCGCCCAAGTGCATGGCATCGCCACCGCCGCCGGGTGCCAATTGGTGGCGTCTTGCGATTTGGCGGTGGCGGCGGACAATGCCCGCTTCGCCACGCCCGGCGTCAATATCGGCCTGTTCTGTTCCACACCCATGGTGGCGTTGTCGCGCAACGTGGCACCCAAGCACGCCATGCAGATGCTTCTGTCGGGCGATATGATCGACGCCGAAACCGCGCTGCGGTTCGGCCTGATTAACGAATTGGCCCCCGAAGCCGAACTGGCGGAACGGACTTTGGTCCTAGCTCGTCAATTGGCAACCAAATCGCCGCTGACCTTGGCCATCGGCAAGGAAGCCTTTTACCGCCAATTGGAAATGCCACTGTCCGAGGCCTATGCCTATGCCGCCCAGGTGATGGTGGCCAATCTGGAGGCCGCCGACGCCAAGGAAGGCATCGGCGCCTTTATCGATAAGCGCCCCCCGGTTTGGTGCGGGAAGTAATTTGTGCCAACGGCAAGAAACTTTGCTCTTGCCGTTGGTATAGCCGCCATTGAGGCGGCGGCCAAGCGCCTGGAAAGGCGCGCCCGGCGAGGGCTTGTATCAAAGATTCCAGAACTTCGGAATGAAGCGCGGCGTCCGCGCCGCATAGACGGCGTAGTCGGGGAAGGCGTTCAACAAAACGCGCTCTTCGTAAATCACCCGTTGCATTTGAATGGCAAGCAAAGTCAGTCCCGTGATGACGCTGAAAGCGCTAAAATGCAACAAGATCAAACCCAAAGCGGCAATGGCTTCGGCCACGTACAGCGGATGGCGGACCAGGGCGTAGGGGCCTTCGGTCACCAATTTGCGGGCTTGCGGCAAGATCGAAAACGCCCGCCCCAGATAAGCCAGGCAATAGACCGATAGAACATTGCCAACCGCCAGCAAAAAGACGGCGATAGTCTTGACCCCTTGGGAAAGGTCGGCGATGGGAGCCAGATTGACCGCCGTCAGCAAGAAGCTGCCGCCCAGGGCGGCAATTACCGGAATCGCGCCTCTGGCCTGTTGCGACGGCTTTAGGCGGATGACGCACAGCACGCCGATCAGGCAGGCGAAACAGAACGATCCGGTCTCGGCCAAATAATCCAGCAAGTTGGTCTCAGCGGGGTGGGACAGCATTTGCGCCAAACGAAGATAGGTGGCTTGGGCGACCAATCCCATCAGCGTGACCATGATGGCGCTGCCGATCACATGCGCTCCCAGCCCTGAGCGTCGCGCAGTCAAAGGCTGCAAGCTGGAGGTATCAAAAGCGGTTGGATAGGCTTGGATGATCATGGAAGGCCCCTTGTTCATTGGTATGGTGACAAGGCTCACTATTCCCGGTTCCCCCAGCCTGGTCTGTGAACAGCATCACTGACGGGGCGGGACAAGTATGGCTCAACTGATCCGATTAAACGTCGGATAGGAAGGGTGGTGCCATCATGATCGGGACTTTGTCCAATATCGCGCTCTTCGCGGATTTGCCAAAGGACGCCTTGGCGGATGTCGAGCGTCAATGCGCTTGGGGGCGGTATGATGAGGGCGAGGCGGTTTTCGACAAGGAAAGCGATACGCTTGACGTCTACTTTGTGGTCGAAGGCAGCGTGCGCATCTTGAACATGGTCGGCGACGACCAGGAAGTGGCCTTGGCCGACATTCATGCGGGCAATTGCTTCGGTGAATTGGCGGCCATCGACGGCATGAAACGCTCGGCCAAGGTGGTCGCTACCACCGGGTCGGTGCTGGCGTCGTTGAATGGACCTGTGTTCTTAGATTTGCTACGAGCCTATCCCGTCGTCACCATTCGAGTTCTGGAGCGATTGACCCGCATCGTCCGCGCCTTGGACACGCGCGTCGCCAAGCTGTCGTCGCAAACCGAGCAGCAACGCATCTGGACCGAATTGTTGCGTCTGGTCAAACCTGAACCCACGCAACAAGATTCTTGGCATATTCCCGACCTGCCCAATCACCGCGAAATCGCCGCCTGGTCGGGCACGACCAAGGAAAAGGTGGCCGCTGCCATTGGCGAGTTGGCCCGCGACGGCATCGTCAAACGCAAAACCATGGGGCTGATTATCAGCGATTTGCCCCGTCTGCAAAGCATGACGAATAATTTCTAAGAGTCCGTCCGCGAAGTTATCTAGGAA
>CAIYCT010000085.1 GCA_903924765.1 uncultured Rhodospirillaceae bacterium
CCCCGACCGCCACAATCGGAATCCGCGGGACCATCTACGATGCTCATTTCTGTCAGGGGGATTCCTGTGGCGCGATCAAGCCGGGCCTTTATCTGAGTGTTAGCAACGGCAGCGTCGTAGTAACCAACTCCGGCGGCAGCCCGACAACGCTGCAGGTCAAGGCGGGTCAATACGTCTATGTGCAGAGTCCGGTTACGCCGCCGGTGGTGCTGCCTGCCAAGCCTGATATCCCCTTCAATCCGCCGCCGTCGGTCGGCGCCGGCGCCGCCGGTAAAACAGGCGGCAAACAGGGTGGCGGTTCCGGCTCTTCGGATTGCCAGGTGCGGTAATATGTGGACAGAATTAATAGGGCTAGTAACAGGTGAAAACATCAACAAATGATCATGACAACTCCATTTAAACTTATGCGAAATCAGAAACGAATCGCTGCGGCGTTTATGCTGGCATCTTTCTTGCCGACAGCCGTCATGGCGCTTCCCACCGCTCCGCAGGTCGTCAACGGTACCGCCGCCATCAGCACCAGCGGCAACGTCATGACCATCACCAACTCGGCCAATGCCATCATCAACTGGCAGGGGTTCTCGATCGGCACCAACGAAACGACCCGTTTCATCCAACCCTCGGCGGCTAGCGCGGTACTCAACCGCATCACCGGCGGCGACCCTTCGGCAATTCTCGGTGCCCTGCAATCGAATGGCAAGGTGCTGCTGATCAATCCGAGCGGAATCCTGTTCGGACCAAACTCACGAGTTGATGTTAACGGCCTGATCGCCTCTTCTCTCAATATCAGCAATCAGGATTTCCTGGCCGGCAAGATGAACTTCACCGCCGGACCGATTGCCGGGAAAGTCGAAAACCAGGGAGCCATCACGACCCCAGGTGGCGGCCAGGTCTACCTGATCGCCCCGGATGTTGCCAACAGCGGCATTATCACCGCCCCTAACGGTGACATACTGCTGGCAGCGGGCAATCAAGTGCTGATGGTTGACAAAAGCAACCCGGATATTGCGATGGTGGTCAGCGCCCCGGAGCATCAGGCGCTCAACCTGGGTACGCTTGTGGCCGATGCGGGGCGGGTAGGGATGTACGGCGGGATCGTACGCCAGAAAGGGCGGATCAGCGCCGATAGTGCGGTTATGGAAGGGGGGCGGATCTTCCTGAAGGCGACGAAGTCGATTGAGCTGTCAGATACCAGCGTCATCAGCGCCGATGGCACGAAAGGTGGTCAGATTGTTGTCAAGACCGAAGAGAATGGGCATGTAGCCGGAGAACTCTACGCGCGTGGAGAAATAAGCGCGAAGGGGGACGGCGCACCGGGCAGCGGCGGATTAATTGAAACGTCAGCCGCGAAAGTCGATATAAGCGGGATAAGTATTGCGACAAGAGGCGGCACATGGCTGATAGATCCGGTCGATGTCAGTATTACCGGCAGCGGAACAAACGTTTCAGCCGGAGGTAACTTCTCACCAGCTTCTTCAGTTAATGTTAATACATTGGTAACGGCACTCAATAACGGCAGCAGCATCACCATCGACACGCAGGGAGGTACGGGTGGTAACGGTGATATTACCGTTGCCTCGGCTATTAACGCTGCTCCAACCACCACAGGGGCGACACTGATCCTCAATGCCTACCGCAACATCAACATAAACCAGAACATTTCGGCAACAAACAACCCGCTCAACCTTACTCTCAATGCCAATCTGGGGTTCGGCAGCGGTACAAGCAACACCAACCAAAGCATCTCCCTTAATGGCGGCACGCTGACCTTCTCTGGTGGGAACCTTAACCTCACTACGGGAGCGAACGTCGCCAATGCGACGGTGACGAGCAGTGGAGGTAAACAGCTATCACTGGCGGGAGGCAACAGTGCGACATTTAGCGGTGTGACACTGAATGCTCCGATGCTGCAGGGTAACGCCACTGTGCTGAACATC
>CAIYCT010000086.1 GCA_903924765.1 uncultured Rhodospirillaceae bacterium
ACGAGTTGCTTAGGTCTGATCGCGCTCTCGCCAAGCGAGTAGTCGGTGTGGACATGCAGATGAACAAAATCACCGTGGGGCGGAACACCATTGTCCAGCACATCTGCGCTTAGAACCTTGGAGGTTTCCAGGTCTAGGGGTGACAGCTGCTGGCAGGTCAACCGCAATTGCTCGTCTTCCAGCTTGGCATCCACCTCGATCAACAGCGGCCTACCGATCATCCGAAGTGTCGAGCATGCCGTCGTGCTCGGGAATCTGCTCGTTATCCGAATTCTCTGACGCAAGGGGCGGTGCCGGGAGTTCCTCAACTTCAATCGAACTTTCAAACACGCGGGGGACGTATTCGGTCTCCAGCACATTTACGACGGGCACTTGCGGGGCCGGTGATTCCTTTGCCACATTGTAAAATCCGGCGCACAGCATGGCGACCACGAGCAACGCGATCAGTCCCCGAAACGCCCGAGACATCAGGAACAGCCCTCCGGCTGCAAGGGTAAGAATGAGCGTTGTCATGCCATTTCCTCCCGTCCGCCCTACAAATCAAGGTTGTCGAACTTGTCGCATAAGCCATGGAACGACAGCCGCACCGTTCCCACAGGGCCGTGGCGCTGCTTGGCGATGATCACTTCAGCGGTGTTCCACACTTCCTCGCAGCGCTGCTCCCATTTGGCGTGGCGTTCGTTGAGCTGGTCCTGGCCCTCGTCGGGGCGTTGGTCTGGCTCGGCGCGCTCCAGGTAGTACTGTTCGCGGAAAACGAACATTACCACGTCGGCTTCGCGCAGAACCGCCCCAGAGCCGCGAAGGTCAGTTAGCCGTGGGCGCTTGTCCTCACGTTTTTCCACGGCACGGGACAACCGGGATGTGGCGATAATTGGCACCGACAGTTCCCGAGCCAATATTTTGAGCCCCCTGGTCACCTCGGAAATTCGCTTTTTCCGGGAGCCTCCAAGGCACGACCCGCGAACATTTTGCAAGTCATCCACGATAATCAGGCCCAGGCCATGGCGGCGTTTGAGTTGGCGGGCGCGGGTGCACAGTTCCGAGATCGACAACGCCGGGCTATCATCAATGAACAACGGCAGCCCGTCGAGATTCTGGGCTGCCGCCACCAGACGCTCGAACTCCTCGCTGGACAGCTCGCCCAGGCGGATCATGTGGGTGTAGAGTTCGGCCTGCCGGGCCAGGATACGGGTGCCTAGCTGCTCTGACGAAAGTTCTGGCGAGAAGAAGGCGGTGATCGCGCCATCCACGCACTTCTTACTGCCGTGCGCGTACAACTCCCCCTTGTAGGCGTGGGCAGCGTTGAAGGCGATGTTGATGGCAAGTGCAGTCGTACCCATGGAGGGCCGCCCGGCTAGGATCACCAGCTGCCCTTCCTTCAAACCGCCGTTTAATTTATCGTCGAGGTCAATTAGGCCGGTTCGCAAGCCTAACGGCTTGCCTTGCCCCGTGTGGGCTGCCTCGGCTCGGCCCCTGATTTTAATCAGCGTTTCCTTGAAAGTTTCAAAACTGCTCTCGGTTTGAGCCGCCAAGGCAAGGTCATATAGCTTCGCCTCCGCCTGACCAATCAGATCTAAAGCGCTGCGTTCATCAGCGTTAGAAATCGAGGGGGTATCTTCGATGATGTTTTCAGCAAAACCAATCAGGGCACGGCGGAGATAGCCGTCGTGGATGCGCCGACCGCACGCTTCTGCCAATTCGGCGGAGACTGCCAAACTCTCCATGCTTTCCAAATAGTCTGCTCCGGCGGTATCGCCGGTCATCGACAGGACAAGTTTGAGCTCCGTCACTCCAACGGGATTACCAACGTCCATGCTGCGGCAAAGGGCAGTGTAAATGCGCGAATGAATTGGTTGCGTAAAGTGTCCTGACTGGAGGAATCCGCAGACCCTTCGATAAACGTCATTGTCCCTTAGCGCTGTCGCTATGAATGCCTTTTCGGCGTCTGCGATTCCGGCAGGTATTTGCTGGTCGGATGAAGACGGCATACATTCCCTCCATAAATTATGGGGAGCGGCAATGGTGTTGAGCGCGCCTCCAATCTACGGTACGTTCTCCGTCTATCTTATGGGAGAGTGACCGCCGCGACATATCCATAAAGTTGACGTGTTATGGCGTAATGTCAAACGCCTTTCTAGGGTGATTTTATGGGTTGGGGACCGGAACGACGACTCGAATTTATCGAGGCCCGACTATTTTGGGAGGGCAGCATCAACCGTGGGCACCTGATGGACACGTTCGGCATCTCGTCGCAGCAGGCCAGCGCTGACTTCGCCCGCTACCTCGAAATGGCGCCCGATAATCTTTCCTATGATCGGTCGCGTAAGAGCTATGTGGCTGCCGAGAATTTCCGCCCGGCTGCATCACCGCCCGACGCTGGTCGCTACTTGGCCCAGCTCAGGCTAGTCGGCGACGGCGCCGTGCCCGCTGATAGCATCGACCTACCACTGCCAGCATTTGACGTAGTGCCCGGTCCAGCCAGGAAAATGAATGCCGATGTGCTGCGGGGGGTATTAGCTGCGGCACGCGGGGAGCTCTCGATAGAGGTGCTTTACCAGTCCATGTCCGCACCCGAGCCATCGTGGCGTTGGATTGCTCCTCATGCTCTCGCATTTGATGGCTTCCGGTGGCACGCACGGTCCTTTTGCGAAAAAGATGCGGCCTTCAAGGATTTCGTATTGGCACGAATCCGCGAACTCCGCTCGGTTCGACCTTCGGGCGTAGACAGCAAAACGGACAGCGGCTGGCACGAACGGGTTCGGGTTATAATTGGTCCCCACCCCGGCCTATCCGTAGGTCAACGCAAAGCGGTGGAAGCCGATTACTCCATGACCGGCGGTGTCTCGGTCATCGATGTGCGGCGGTGCTTCCTCTTCTATTTCTTAAAGCGGCTTGGCTTAGATATTGATGCCACCCAACGGCGGCCACAGGATCAACATGTCGTTCTACTCAATGACGAGGATGTGATGGCTGCGTTGGCGCGGAATCGGGGCAGTTCCGGATGATTTTGCCAAGTGAAGCTGTGCGCCCCCATTGAAGGCACGGCGATCCGACAATAGCGCGGTTCAGGACGAAGGTACGTTCGGGGCGGCGGAAGGCGCGGGGAGTTGATGCGGCTTGTGCGCTATCTGGCGGCAATGTGGGCGGATCGGACTAGGAAGGGGGGAGGGTCGGCGCCATCAATGGCGGCTGTCGGGGGTAATGCGGTCAATCGGCGCGCCGGGGCCAATTGGCATACAAGACCCACCCAGGGCACAGCAATGCGGGGGCCGGCCGCCAGCGACGGCCGAGGGCCCCCCACCCACCGCCATCGATTCCATCTGCCTCGGCGAACACCGTGTTTCAGAAGAAAAATGTGTGAGTGATTTTAGAGTTGGGGATCAAGACCGTCGGTCGCCGCGCCGATCTGCGGCGAAATCGTTGTGGCCCAGCTTCATCGTCGGCGAATCACGTAGCAGGCACCGCAACCGCCGACATGAACCCCGCGAACAGCCGCCTCATGGAAGCCGGCTTGGAGATATAGGCGTTGGCTCCAGCCTCCAGCGCTTTCTGAATATCTTCAGCAGCGTCGCGAGCGGTGACCATCACAATGGGAACGTCGGAATTCGGGGCGCGAGATGCCCTGATTCGCCGAGTGCACTCGATGCCGTTCATGCCGGTCATCATCCAGTCCATGACCACCAACTCCGCATCGAAGGTCTTCAAAGCCTCGATTGCTTCAACGCCGTCCCTGACTTCAATGATTTCATCGACGCCGAGGGACTCCAGGACGATCCGAAGAAGCGAACGGAACGGTATGCTATCTTCGACAACCAGGACCCTCTTTACCGGAAACGACATGGCACACCTCCCCCACAAGCGAACGGCACATGAGCTTTGGAGAGCCTCTCCTTTTGCCGTGCAGTATGCCAGAGACGAAATGGGGCAATTGTATTCCCTGCGTGACGGATACGTGCCCAATGGACAGGCCGCTACCTCGGGCGGTGCCACCAGCTACAATGGCTGGCGCTGTGTGGTGGGCGATCCGGCTGTGACGTTGAAATGGACTGGCACCGTCGCCGGTATCCTGGGTGCCCTGTTCACCATCATCGCCCTCCCGGCACGCTGCCGAAGTCCGCTCATGCGTCTCGCAGCGCGAGGACTGCGTTGGCCTGATCGTCGCTGAGATTGGCACAGCCAAGCGCGAGGTGCTGGTGCAGGCTTACAACTTCGCCAACGCCCCTATCGAGACGGCCCTGGCCGACGCCAAGCGTCGTGGCGTTGATGTGCGGGTGACCGATGAGAACAGAGAACCTGAGGGGGTAACGGACGGCGTTGGTACGGCGCCGGTGCAGATCGGCCGTGCCCACTCCATCCGCACCCTAAATGAGTTCATGGTGCTGGACGGCGACCGCGTCATCACCGGCAACTTCAACATCCAGGTTGCGCGGGAACGGAACACCGAGAACATGCTGGTCATCCACGATGGCGACTTGGCCGGACGTTACGCCGAGAACTGGTGGCGTCATGCCGGCCATTCGGAGCAGTATGACAGGCGGTAGGCCCTGCGGAGGGATTATGATGGCGACAGAGAGCAAGACGGCCGGATGGCGGGGCGCCACTCGGGGGCGAAATGTTGACGGCACCCCGAACGCTGTTGACCTGCATGTCGGCGCCCGTGTCAGGCTGCGCCGGACCTTGATGGGAATGAGCCAGGACACGCTGGGCGAAGCCATCGGGATGTCCTTCCAGCAGGTGCAGAAATACGAGTGCGGCGCCAATCGCATCAGCAGTTCGCGCTTGTACGACCTGTCGCGGGTGCTGGACGTGCCGGTGTCGTTCTTCTTCGACGGCATGGACGAGGCCACGATCAACGCCAGCCCGGTCTCCGTGATCATGGGAGAAGCGTCCACCACACATCACCAGACCTATGAACACGACCCAATGGCCAAGCGAGAGACGCTAGAACTGGTCAGGGCATATTTCGCGATCCCTGACGCGAAAGTCCGGCGCTCGGTTTACGACCTCGCCAAGGAGCTTGGAAAGTCGGGCGACAAATAGCGTGCTTCAACCGATCAAATGGACCGGCACCGGGACCGGTATCCTGGGTGCGCTGCTGATCGCGGCCAACGTCCCGCTGTCCGGCTGGGGCTTCGTGCTGTTCCTCGTATCATCTCTGGCATGGACCGGCGCTGGGCTGTTGACGCGAGAGCCGTCCCTCGTGGCCCTCAACGCCACCTTCACCGCGATCAACGTGTTGGGCATAGTCCGGTGGCTGCTGTAGGAGAGTTGAATGGAACTGCCACTTCGTTTTACCCAGGTTCAGATTGAAAGCGTCTTGGAGGATGCAGCAATTTATATGTGCGCCTGCCCGGCTCAGGTGTGCCGAGAAATCTTGAATCTGCGGAAGCTTTTCCAGTACCAGCGAGAATGTGTTGCTGGATCAGGTGATCCGCATGTCCATGGACTGATCGCAGCCCAGACGATTGTCGCCCATCAGGCATTGGAGGAGTGTTTGGCATCGGTCATGAAATATGAGGGCTGGGACCCGGTGACATTTCGGATGCCAGACAATCTGCGAAAGATGCGAAATGAATTAATCGAAGCTGAAAATGCACCCGACACATGAACCCGATGTCTGGCAACTTGCCAACATGCTGATCGATCACTTCGGCGACGAAGCACCCGCCCATGCGGCGATGAAGACCAAGGAGGCGTTCGCCAGCGGCGACGGGGAAGACGCCTTGGTCTGGGCGAAGATTTACGAGGCGGTGATAGAAATGCTCCGAGGTGTTCCGGCGGAAGGCGAACTACGGCATTGATTGGGGTGGCCGGACAAGACCGCAACAGACTCGCCCGGCCTGACCTTGGCCCACTGTGAGGGAAGCGGGCCAGGGCTCATGTCAGCCTGACAGCCTCCCGTCTGTGCGGCAAGCCCCTGCCACCATGGTACCCGTCCTGCTGATCCGCTATAATCCGGCCAGCCCCAACAGCGCCGGAATCAACGTCGATGGCCACAGCAGCCCAGCCCTTCGGCGGCACCGCCCGCGATGATCTGTCACCCTGTGAGGAGTGCCGCAGCCGGCCCCTCTGCGCCGCCGGGCGGGCCTGTGAGAGGTTCCAGGCATGGCTCAATCGTGGTCGGCGCAATGACAGCTTGAGCGGCATCCCGACGGTCGCGCTGTTCGCCCGGTTGTTCCCCGAGGTCGTGGCGGTGGCTGCTGAGTAGCGCCCTGGGCAGGGCTTTCAGACTGAGTATATTCCGTCACTATTCAGTAACCGAACGGCACCACTTTGCCGTCCAAGTCGCCGCCGTGATGGTCTGTTGTTTCACAGTTATTCACAGCCGTAGTCTTGGCGCGGTTGAAAGCAAAGATGGACGATACTTCTGCCTCGGATATGACTAAAAATGTCATGCCTATGAATCGAGCAAATAGAAGAGGGGCGCAGAACTCTAGGGGCTATCCACCGGAATTCCGGGTTTTCGACAGGGTTATCCACAGAAATTGTGGATTATCCCTTTGGGCAGCGATACCCATACCCGCAGGCACCGAGCACCTACACCACCAGCGCCTCCATCGTCACAATCGCCGCCCTGATCCGTTCCCACATCTCCAGTATCTCCTTGGCATCGGCGGCGGTGGAGCCGTGCCAGCATCCAATCATCTCGTCGGCCTTGGTCTTCGCCACGGCAAAGCCGTTAGCATCAATCATCGCTCTGGCGGCGCCAATGATTTCGAAATCGGGGATTGGGTCGGTCATGTCTAAACCTACCGCCAGCCGTCCGACGAAATCCACCTCATTCCGCTGTCATCCGAGGCCGCATATTGGACCCGTATTGGACACGGAGGGGCTATTTGACCCTGTGGCGCTTTCTAAGTCTTTGAAATGATTGGCGTCCCCACGGGGATTCGAACCCCGGTTTACGCCGTGAGAGGGCGTCGTCCTAGGCCTCTAGACGATGGGGACGTCGAGGCGCGAGGTGGGCTTTATGTCGGAAAGCCCTAGGGCTTGCAAGCACTTTTTTCGG
>CAIYCT010000087.1 GCA_903924765.1 uncultured Rhodospirillaceae bacterium
ACAGGAAGAACGTCCATGTCGGGAATTGGGCGGAGTATTACAAGCCGGAGGACATTGAGCGGCAGATGATCATTGAGTCGTATGGCTACAAGTTCCTGCGCATCAATCGCTTCAACCTCGGGGCGGACCCCGCACAGACGCTGTCATGTCGCCTGGCCGAACTGATCAAGGCCGCCGAGGATGATGATGACCATGAGCGGGTGAAGGCGATCCGGAGCGATGTCGAGGATCTGCAGAATGGCGACAAGAAAATGTGCCAGCGCTGTAACCAGATCCGTGACCTCAAGGACTTCTGGGATCAGTCCCTGAAGAAGGGGGCCGGTGGGCATGGAAGGGTTTGCTCCCACTGCAAGCTGGCCGACAAGACCAGTCGCGCTGGTTATGGTGGAGTGCGCCGGAGGCGTCGTCGTCGGTGGTGATCGAGAGCCGGCTCGGATGTGGGCTGTTGACCGCCAGATCCGTCCCCAGACTCCCGCCCGCGCCAATAAAAACAGCGAAAAGGTCAACAGCTTTTGGCGCCGCAACTCTTTGAATTACTTGCAACTTTAAAACCCGTACCGTTTGGCGGCAGTCAACAGCTCGCAGAGAATACGGGGCGGAGAGAAGAGAAAATTGGCTGAAATTCGGCCGCCGTAAGACGAGACGGTCAACGGCTACAGGCCACAAACTGCGCAGAGCCTTGGGCTTTCACCCAAGGCTCTATGCGTCAGAGAATTTGTTCTTTAAAAATAGTGGCGGAGGGGAGAAAGCGGGATTCGAACCTTCTCTAGTTTAAAACCAAGACATTTTACGCGGATGAACAGTTGCCTGGGCAACTCGACCACAAAACCACACCTTGAAAACATAACCTTAGAGATGAGGCGTTCGGTCAGTTTTTGGCGTGTTTCAAATCAAGCAAGCCCGAGCGCTTAAGCTGGTCAACAAGACGCCGTCTAGACTTTTCTGCCCTAAACGTGGCGAGTGAAACCGTTTTGTTTGTGGCTGGAGGCTCTGCATTGCTTTTCTTCACCTCGCCAATCGCAGGGGCATCGAATAGCAAACTGAGTTGCCTATTTGCTTTCGGTTGCGCCATCTCTCCCCCCTGATTCGGTCGCCTGAACTTTTGCCTCAAGCGTACCCAAGCGATGCACCACAATCTGCTCCCTTCTGAAATAGCCGTCAAGTGGGGATCGCGAAATTGGTGAGGCTGTGGCGGGGTTGGCAGTAACAGCCCGACCATCTAGCTTTCTGTCAGATCTAAGTTCAAATAGCCTTAATATATTCTTGGGAGAAACGCCATCATATTGAACAAATGACACCATATTTTCGACAATGTCTTTTATTGCAATCGCATCTTTATGCAGCGTTATTGCGAGACTTTTTGGGTATGGCTCAATGTATACAACGCGAGAAATGCCGCTTGCCACGATGTGGCGCGCGCAGCTGTGGCATGGAAATGTGGTGCAATAAAGCGTGGCGCCGACAATCCCATTTTTCTCCCCACGCGCGACGGATAGAATCGCTTCCATTTCAGCATGGACAGCGCGCGAGTACTCAATAAGATTTTTAATGTCCGTCTTCTTTAGTGCTGCCTTAACACCATTGTAGTCGCTGTTTTTTGGCAGCAACCCAGCATCAATCAGCTTGAGTGTTATATCTTGATATAATCCTTCCTTGCGGCTGTCATTATGACACTGTCTACCCTGCCATTTGTAGCACCTATTGTCGTGAGCTCCGTCTTCAAACACGTACAAGCCACCAAGTGCTTTTGGAACGTCATTTCTGCCTGTTCCAATTAACTCTCCCGATTTGCTATAGATCGCCGCGCCCACTTGCCGAGATAAGCAAGCTGAACCTGCTGCGGTAGCCGCTGCGGTATACATCGCGGCCTCATCACGGGTCGGTGTGACGACCTCGGTGCCAAATATTACTTTGAGAAACCGACCAATGGATTCTTTAAGACTATCTGTGTTCTGACCATCATTGCGAATAAAAAAATCAGACTGCTGAATTGTATGTCGAACCTTCTGTCCGGAATCAATGCCCTCTTCCTCATCTTTCTCGATAATTTTATCTATATCTGTCGAGGCTCCCTTGGTTTTTAGCCTGTCGCGCCTAACCTCTTCTGGGGCAAAAATGCCAATAAGCCAAAATATACCATCATAAACATCCTGCAATATCTGCACCTCAGAAGGGTGCTTCAAGGAATCAATGACATACGCTTGTCGTCGAGGCTTGGGAATTAACGTCCCATCAACATCATCATACCCACCACCTTCCAAGCGATGAGCAGCTATTTTCTCAATACACTTCTCTGCAAGGTATCCCTCACCGAAGGCGCCCCGAAGCTTAGTGCCCGCAAGTTGCAGCTTCTTTACTCGTTCGCTTTCGTTGACACCAGCAGGCACATCCACGCCAACCAACCCAGAGGCATCCTTGATGAGATCGCTTACTTTAATAGATTGAATTGAATACTTGTAAGTTTCCCGCAGAAGTTCCATGAGCACTTCACCCGTCTTGGACACGCCAGAACCGACAGGCCCTACAAGCGCAATAACCAGTTCGTCGGTCTTACGCTCAGCTAGGGTCACTATTTGATCGGCGTTACTCGTAAGCGGAAGCTCGGCAGCTTTTGCGGTCATTTTCCCCCCATCGTCAAACCAAAGGACTCTAACCGAAACAACCCGTTGAGTGAAGAGCTAACCGCTTTCATCCATATATCCATCGATGGTCATCGCTTGTGAAAAATGTTCATGTAAAAGAATGAGAGGCCCGTCAAAGAGAAAAACAGGCCAATCGACACAACATTACATTTCCGGGTACAATCCATTCCAGGATCGAGTAAATAAGCGGGGTCATTTACGGCGAGCAGTGGCCATCACTGTCATCATGGCCAGATCCGAATAGCGCATCAACCGGACAAGATGGAAGCCACTGGGAACGGCCGTTCCAGCTAGCCAATTACGTATGGCGCGGTTGCTGGCACCTGTCCATTTTCCGATGACCTTCGCGGGCACGCCCATTACACGCAGTTCGGCCTGAAGAGCCTGAGCTAACGCCTTAGCAAATTCAGCTTCCGTTGCATTGTCAAGCGTTAATGTGTGCACAATTGTGCACTCTTCTGGCAGAGACATCCGATCATTCCGTTCGTATCTTTATTGTAGACGGCCAACCACGCGGGATGGCTGAACGAGACGGAGAACACGGAATTGTCCGAGGGCACG
>CAIYCT010000088.1 GCA_903924765.1 uncultured Rhodospirillaceae bacterium
GGCTTGATCGCTGCAAGGATCGCGTTATCCTTTCCAATGGCTTTAGCAAGGCCTTCGCCATGACCGGATGGAGACTTGGTGCGGTTGTTGCGCATCCCTTGGTCGCGGAAAGAATGATGATGCTTCTGCAAACCACGTCGTCGTGTGTCTCGCCATTTTTGCAGCGCGCCGGTATCGAAGCCATTTCGGGGGACCAAAGCGCCGTTCAAGTTATGATGAAGGAATATGGCGCTCGCCGCGATTTGCTAGTGACAGGGCTTAACAAAATTCACGGAATCACGTGCCATCTGCCTGGTGGGGCCTTTTATGCATTCCCCAATATTTCGAGTTTTGGGTTGTCATCCGAGCAATTCGCTGACGTCATGTTGGAAAGGGCTGGCGTCGCCTTATTGCCAGGTGGCAATTTCGGCGCTTCTGGCGAAGGGTTCGTGCGCATATGCTACGCCTCATCCCGAGAGAATATCGAAATGGCGCTACAGCGGATTTCCGAAGTGTGTAAGTCTCTATAAAAGGGGGGCGTGATGATTAGGGTGTCGGACTACGTCGCTAGCTTTATCAGCGATCAATTAGGCATCAGAGATGTGTTTATGCTGACCGGTGCTGGGATTATGCATTTGACTGATGGGGTTGCGTGCAATGAGAAATTAAGGCCGATTTGCGTCCATCACGAACAAAGCGCTTCAATGGCTTTGGAAGCGTATGCGCGGGCGAATGGTGATTTCTCAGTAGGCTATTTCTCGACAGGGCCAGCAGCGACCAACGCGCTAACGGGTTTGGGTGGGGCTTGGCAAGACAGCGTGCCTTGCTTGTTTATCTCCGGTCAGGTGAAGCGTTCGGAATCCAGCATCAATGCCGGTGTTGAGGGGTTGCGGCAGTTCGGTGTGCAAGAACTGAACATTATTCCGGTAGTGTCTTCCCTGTGTAAGTATGCGGTGTACCTGAATGATCCGCAGAAGGTGCGGTACGAGTTGGAAAAGGCGGTGAGCATTGCCAAAACAGGCCGGCCAGGCCCTGTTTGGCTGGAAATCCCGATGGATGTCCAATCCGCGCTGATCGATCCGGATCAATTGGAAGGATATCTATCCGATTATACAGTGCCGGTCGCCATTCAGGAAGATATGGACTTCGTTCTGAATGCTGTAAAAGCCTCGTCTCGTCCGGTCATTCTGGCGGGGCGTGGCGTGCGATTGGCTGGTGCCTGCGAGGCGCTGGCTGCTTTGGCCGAGCAATACAATATTCCTGTTGTTACCCCTTATCTGGGGATCGACAATCTTCGTCACGATCTGGACATTTATATTGGCAAGACCGGTGTGAAGGGGGATCGACCTGCGAATTTTGCCATGCAGAATTCCGACTTGATCCTTGCTGTTGGCACAAGTTTGCATGTTTCCGTAATCGGTTATGATTATGGACAGTTTGCCCGAGCGGCGAAGAAAATCGTCGTCGATATCGATCCGACTTCCCACCTCAAGAAAACGATTAAGATCGATCGTTTGATCCATTCCGACGCTAAATTTTTTCTGACTGGGCTATTGAATATACTTGATGCATCGGGCCATAGGGCCGGGACCAAGGATTGGCTTGAGCGTTGTGTCGGGTGGAAGAAAAAGTATAAGGTTTGTCTGCCTGAGTATGAGAATACACCGGACGCGATTAACATCTACTCGTTCGTAAGTAGGCTTTCGGTCTTGTCAGCTCCTGGAGACATCTTCGTGTCGGACGCTGGGTCGGCTTTTTATGCGGTTTCTCAAGGCATACAGCTTACTAAGCCGGATCAGCGCTACATTCCATCGGGAGCCATGGCGACGATGGGGTATTCGCTTCCCGCCGCCATTGGGGTTTCCGTCGCTACTGGCGACGGGCAGGTTTTGGCGGTAACAGGCGATGGTTCGTTCCAGCAGAATATTCAAGAGTTGCAAACCTTGCTGTATTATAATCTGCCGGTGAAGCTGTTTGTTTTGAACAATGATGGGTACCTGTCGATCCGGGCCTCCCAGAAAAATTACTTCAATAATCGCTATATCGGAGAGGGCCCGAGCAGCGGTGTGACCATGCCCGATACGCTTAAGATTTGCGATGCCTATGGCATCAAAGCGGCGAGAGTGTCCGATTTAAACGAGCTGGATAAGGCAATCCAATTGGCAATGGACACCAAAGGGCCGTATGTCCTTGAAATCATCACGCCGTCCAGTCAACCGATCATTCCAACCGTGTCATCGCGGGTTAATGAAGACGGTTCCATGAGTTCGCGTCCGTTGGAGGATATGGCTCCGTTCTTGGATCGGGACGAATACCATTCAAATATGCTGATTGACGAAGTGTAGACGGCGTTCATGATTGCCATTTATCTTATAGGAATATGAACAAGGAATTTAAGAAAATTGCATAATATCGACGATTCTTCTTTAAGAAGACGCGTTCTTCTGACTGGCGGGTCAGGTTTCGTTGGAATGGCGGTTGCCATGCGCCTCATGGAAGAAGGGTGCTCCGTTGCTTTGCTCCTTCGTACCAGCAGTAAAACCCTCCTTATTAAGGATGTTGTAGAACAATCAACAGTTATTCTTGGTGACATGAATGACCTTGAGGCCGTGCGCGAGCAAATTGCCGCGCATGCGCCGGAAATTATTGTTCATATCGCTTGGCAAGGCGTGAACGGCGTGAATCGCAATTCCTCTATTCAACTGGATAATGTGCTGACAACGCTCCAGCTCTATCAGATTGGGCGGGATTTGGGGATTAAGAAGTTTGTCGGATTGGGTTCGCAAGCGGAATATGGACCTCAATCCGGTCGAATTAACGAAAGTACGCCACCTCATCCGACGACGATATATGGAGCGGCGAAGCTTGCAACTTATTTATTGTTGGACAGGTTGAGCGCCGTAGATGGGATTGATTTCGCGTGGCTTCGCCTCTTCTCCGGATATGGCCCAGGAGATGATCCGCGGTGTCTTATTCCTTACTTGATCTCCAGCCTTTTGAAGCGGGAGGCGCCCAATCTAACTCGTTGCGAACAGATATGGGATTTTATCTATGTGGACGATGTCGCTGCAGCCATTGTCGCTGCCGCGCATGGAAATGCGAAAGGTGTTTTTAACCTTGGCTCCGGCATTCCTTTGCCACTGAAAGAGGTTGTCGAACGGTTGCGGGACGTTATCGATCCGTCAATCCCCATCAAGTTTGGTGACGTTCCTTATCGGCCAGATCAAGTCATGCATCTGGAAGCCGATATATCAGCTTTGGTTTCCGCTACTGGCTGGCGTCCATCCATTTCGTTGGAAGACGGCCTTAGGTTCACGGTGGACTGGCACCGTAACCTAGCGACAAAGACCCAACGGTGAATTGAAAATTTTTAGCAAGAAAGACGTATTATGGCATCTCTCCCGTATATGAATATTCCGGACCAACCATTTAGCAAACCCACGCCCGATGAATGGCAGAAAATCCTTGCCGAAGGCGGGGGGGATTTGATGGCATCCCCTTATATGGGTGAAGGACGGCGGAAATTGGCCGATGCCTTGGAAAGCAATGGATATCAGTATCCGGCCCGCAGTCTTTTGTCGGGTAAGCTGATCCCGCTGCTGGGGCGGGCATACTTTCCGCCTCGAGTGCGGACGTTCAGTATTTTCGACGCCGATGCCGCCGATCACGGAGTGTCCGTGATCCCCGTTGAGCCGCAGCCACTGACTGAAGGTTGGTTACCCGCTTCCGTTGGGATTTCCCCGGTTACCGAGACCATGAACGCACGTCCGCGCTGGAAGCGAAAGCATTTCGTGGCTCAATTGCAAAACGGACACTGCGTACTGTCTCCGTGGGGGTATGCTATCTTCTCGAAAAATGAACACTATTCGGTCGATTTCTGCTGCAATGATGGTCCCATGATTGCTTGGAGCGGTGTTGTTCCCCAACCAACGTATATTCCAGGTACGGTTGCGGTCCTGGCCCATTCCTGGAGCCATGCCGTGTTTCACTGGATCATGGAATCCATGCCTCGCATGGAGTTGCTGCGTCTGGCGGGCTTTCCCCCAGAGACCGATAAAATCGACCGAATCGTCGTGCGGTCTCTCGAAAAATGGCATCACGAATTTATCGAGCGTTTGGAAATCCCAATTGAAAAATTCGTTGAGGTCGGTCATATCGGCCATATCACAGCGGATACTCTTTTGGTTTGTTCCAATGTCGAAGAAAGTGATTGGACCAAGGATCCGCCCTATTTCGAGCCGGAACCGTGGGTCACCCGTCTTGTGGCGGATTTCATTCCTGATGAAAATCCCGTCTCACCTACAGAGCGTATTTATATTTCCCGGGCAAACGCCGGTTCAAGGCGGATCGCCAATGGTGATGACTTAAAACTGTTTCTTGAGAAAAACAGTTTCAGGACCGTCTTTTTTGAAGATAAAACAATGGCGGAAAAGGCGGCAATAATGCGTAGCGCTGCAGTTGTTGTCACCCCTTCGGGGGCGGCGTTGACTAATATCCCCTATATGCGACCAGGAACAAAGTGCGTGGTTCTGTACCCCGAAGACCATTTTGTTTCCCTGTTTAATGCCATATGCGCCAATGTGGGGGTTGTTCACATCCATGCGGTGTTCCCCTCGATTGTGCGTTATTTCCCAGGTCAATTTTGCGGAGTAGCTGAGCATCTGCGCGAGCAATTGATAGACATTCCTCATTTAGCGGACATTCTGAACCACTTCAACGTCCCTGTTGCCTTATAGCGAAAGACCTATTTGGACACGATGTTCATGATGTCCTCGAACCCGCCATCCACGTTGTCGGGGGTCAGGATGGCGAAGGTGTCCAGAATGATCACCGCGTTCAAAACCGCGTCGCGGCTGACGGCGGATCGCATGCGTTCGGTAAAGGCCGAATTGACGATGGAAAGATTTGCATAGGCGTCCTTCAATCCGTCAAAGGACAAGGTGACCGGTTCGCCGATCGAGCCGCTTTTGATATACTCGGTCAAAAGCCAGGTGCCAAGGCTGCGGAACACTGTTTCGCGTTGGTCCGAAAACGGCAAATGAAAGCGCGACATGGGGCGCAAGAATTCGGTGCGCGGGCATCCCGACGTCGCCATGGTCAGTCCGACCAAGGACGCGACCGCTTCCTGCAAGGTCTTCTTGGAGACGATGATGCGCCTGGCGGTTTCAACCTCGACGATGGCTTGGGTGTAGGAAAAGGCGTTGGAAAATTCGGGCAGGAAATGGGCGATGCTGACGGCCGCGGGGCAATATTTGGGGCCTTCTTCGATAGGGCAGTTGGAGCATTTTTGAAACTCCAGCTTGGTCCAGTCGGGCCTGGGCGAATCGTGCGGCAGCAGGATATGAAAGGTATCCTTATCAAACGAGAGTTTGACAACGAACTCGGGCTTGCCCTTTTCATGGAATTTGTAGGCGACGGTTTCAGGCATGTCAGTCTCGGAAAATTTATCTAGGAACGTCTAATAATAAGGGGTTGGATGCCCTGAGATTGCAAATGAATTCCCCAAGACTATGGCCAAAGTCATTACTGGTGGACTAGATCGATAATATTAACTTCGGCTGGGTCTATCGCCCAAGGTACGAAGACGGCGGCGACGCGGGCGAAGCGTTCGGGGGCATCGGTCGCGAAATAGCGCACCGGCGCGGGCACGGTCTGCTTGGGAGCGGAAATGGCGCGGTTTTCCAACAAATCCTCCACGGCGCGGGCGGTGGTGGTGGCGGAGTCGACGATGGCGACGTTGGGGCCCAGGAGTTGGCGCAGCAGCGGCAGAAACGCAGGGAAATGGGTGCAGCCCAGCAACAGGCAGTCAGCGCGCTCCAGCGGTTCGGGATCGAGAAAGGCGTTGGCCAGATAATGTCTGGCCACCTGCATGGCGATGGGGCCGTCAACCATGCCTTCTTCCGCCATGGAGACGAACAGCGGGCAGGCTAATTGCGACACGCTGGCCCCAGGCCGGGAATGAAGAATCGAGCGGGGATAGGTTCCTGCGCGTACGGTGCTTTCGGTGGCGATGACCATGATCTTGCCGCGCGGGCTGGCATGACCGGCTGCCTGCGCGCCCGGTTCGACCACGCCCAACACCGGCAGTCCGGGAAATTCGGCCCTCAGCGCATCCAAGGCGTGGGCGGACGAGGTGTTGTCCGCCACCACCAGGGCTTTAATGCCGACCGAGACCAAGGCCTTGGCGGCTTCCAGGGCATAGGCGCTGACGGCGGCGGCGCTTTTGGTGCCGTAGGGCAGGCGGGCGGTGTCGCCCAAATAGATCAGCGGCTCGTGGGGAAGGCGCTCGCGCAACGCCTTCAACACCGTTAAACCGCCGACGCCGGAATCGAATACCCCGATGGGGAGGGATACCGACGCCTTAGCGGTCATTCGTCTTCCAGCTCGGACGCCGGGACGATGGTGACGCCTGTGCCGTCGTCAAGCTCAAGGATGGCGACGTCGCCAACGATGCGTTCTTCTTCGGTTGCCAGATGGTTGAAGTATTCCCACAGGAAGGCGATGGCGTAAGCCTGATCGTCGGCTTCGTCCTCGTTGATCTCGTCGTCTTCCAGACCGGCCAGATCGCGCAGGATTTCCAGGGAATCGTCGAACATCTCCATCAGATCCATGGGTTCTGATTTCAAATCGTCGATGATGCTATTAAATTCCTCATCGTCCAGTTCATATTTCCACTGGGCGGTGCTGGACTGGTAGTAGACGGCGATCATGGTGTTCCTCCAGTTGAGAGCAGAACTTCCGTTATTCCTGAAAAAAAGGCAATGTGAATTTAGTCGATGCGTTTAAGCGAGAAGGGAAACTGGCATGCGGAGATGGATTGCTGTAGCCGGTGTGTCCGGGGCAATGGCGGTGGCGATGGCGGCGTGGGCCATGCATGGAGTGAGTGGCGACCCGGCGGCTCAGGATTTGATCCACAAGGGGGCCTATTACCAACTGACCCATGCTCTGGCCTTGTTGGCCGCCCAGCATCTGGGCGCGAAAGCGTCTTGCGCGCTGTTCGCGGTCGGTCTGATCTTGTTTCCGGGAACGTTGTATTTATTAGCGGCGGGCGCGCCAGCCTACGCGCAAGTGCTGACGCCGATCGGCGGCATGGCTTTTATCGGCGGCTGGCTGGGACTGGCGTATGAAGGAATAAGAAAGGGGTAACTCACCCCTTACTTGATTTTGGTTTCCTTGAAGACCACATGCTTGCGGACGACGGGGTCGTACTTGCGGAACTCCATCTTTTCCGTGGTCTTGCGCGGGTTCTTTTTGGCCGTGTAGAAGAAACCAGTGCCGGCGCTGCTGAGAAGTTTGATCAAGATAGTGGCTGGCTTGGCCATGATTAAAGTCCTGCGATTAAAAATTCCGAAGGCGCGGACAATACTCACTGTGCCGCAGGAGTCAAGAGCAAAACTATCTTACGGTCTCGGCCACGCTTTGATTGGGGGGCGTGGACAGGGCCAGGGCGCGTTGGTACAGGGTCGGTTGCGACAGCAGTTTTTCAGCCAAGGCCATATCGGAATCTTTGTCCAATCGGGACATGGACGGGCACAGATCGCGCAATCGGGCGCGGCTGTTGATGTCCTCGATTTTCACCCGCCGCCAGTCGGCTAGATCATGGGGAACCGTCGCCGAGCGGGCTAGCATGTCCTGCGGCGCGATTTGCGTTTGATCGGCGAGTGAGGTGCATAAGGTGGGTAAGACGCCCAAACCGTGCAGGGCATAGCCTGACGGTGTGAAGAACCGTGACCAAGTCAGGGTGATTTCGCCGTCATTGGGAAGGTGGATCACAGTCTGCACCGTGCCCTTGCCGTAGCTGTTGGTGCCGATGACCACCGCGCGGCCCGAATCTTCCAACGCTCCGGCCAGGATTTCCGCCGCCGAGGCCGATTTGCCATCCACCAGCGCCACCACTGGAACGCCTTCGCCCACGCCGCCGCCGGTGGCGTCGTAGGATTGATTGGACAGGGGGTGACGCCCCCTGGTCTGAACGATAATTCCAGACGGGATAAACAGGTCGGCGGCGTTGACCGCCTGATCCAGCAAGCCGCCGGGATTGCCGCGCAAATCCAGAACCACGCCGATGAATTTGGCGCCCAGTTGGTCTTTGGTTTGCGTCAAGGCTTGGGCAATGCTGTCTGCGGTTCGCTGATTGAAGCTGGACACATGCAGAATCAAAATGCCGTCAACGGTCTCGGCGGTGACAGTGGGCGGAACGATCAGGGCGCGGCGCAAGGTCTTTTGGACTTGCCTGCCGGTGGCGTCGATGACAACCACACTCAATTCGCTGCCGACGGGCCCGCGCAAATGTTCGACGATGGCAGGTTGGTCCAGATTGGTGACGTCCAATCCGTCGATGCGGGCGATCAATTGTCCGGGTTGCAATCCGGCCTGGGCGGCGGGCGATTGATCCAGCACGGTCTGAATGCGCAAGCCCTTGGCCTCGTGGTCAAAGGTGACGCCGATGCCGCCAAAGCCATTGCGCTCGGCCCGCAGACGGCGGGCTTCCTGGGCGCCGTGATAGCGGGAGAACAAATCCAGCCGCGCCAGGGTCGAATCGAAAATCGCCTCCAGCACCTGTTCCATGTCGGCTTTCTTGAGCTGCGGCGACAGGGCGCTGGCTTCATGGGCGATGGTGACTGTCAAGCGCGACCAGCCCCGCACATCGTCGTCACCCGGCGCGGGATATTCGGCGGCGATGTGGTCGGTGGCGGACAGCAAGACGGTGTCGTCAACCCGCTGCACGGTCAGGGAGGGGTCGATGGAGCCCAGGCCGTGGAGGCCTTCCATCGAGGCGTCGGCCACGCTGATTCGGTCCAAGGTGCGTTCGGTGATGGCGGTCATGCCTTGGGCCAGGGTCTTTTCGGCTAGGCCTTCGTCAAACGGCGCGTCGGCCTTGGCCCAGCCATCTAGCGTTGATGTGCCGCAGGCCCCAGCCAGTACAAATCCGATCAACAATATGGAGAATGAATTTCTATAGTTTAGCACCGCGCCGATTCCATAAAATGAATTCTAATTATGATCTGCGGCCGGGCTTGCGGGAAGACTTCTTTTTTGCGAAGGCGCGATATGACGGGCGATGACGGGCGGACGCGGCGGATGACGCGCTCTTGCCTTGGGAGGTTTTGGGGGATGTGCTGGACAGGCTGAACATCATGCTACCGGTCAACCCGTTGGCTTCGCGCAAGGTGACCTCGATGGTGGCGCCCAACTGGAAGCTGCGCCGGGTGCGCTTGCCCACCAAGGCGTGCTGGGTCTCGTCATGGAAATAGCTGTCGTCGGGCAGGGCACTGGCGGGGATCAAACCGTCCGCTCCGGTTTCAGTCAAGGTGACGAACAGACCAAACCGCGCCACGCCCGAGATGCGGGCGGCGAAGGTCGCGCCCACTCTGGACGACAGATACGCGGTGACGTAGCGGTCGACCGCCTCGCGCTCGGCGGTGGCGGCGCGGCGTTCGGTCATTGAGATATGGACGCCTTGGTCGGGGAAGGTGGTGACGGCGTCGGCGGGCAATCCGCCCGCTCCGGCTTTCAAGCCCGTCACCAAGGCGCGATGAACCAGCAAATCGGCATAGCGGCGGATGGGCGAGGTAAAGTGGGCGTAGCGGGCCAACCCCAACCCGAAATGGCCCAGATTCTCGGGTGCGTACACCGCCTGGGCTTGCGAGCGCAGGATCACTTCATTGACCAGGACTTCGTGCTCGCCGCCCTTGACCTTGGCCAGGATGGCGTTGAATTGCGCCGGTTTCGGCGTTTGGCCTTGGGGCAGGTTCATCTCCAAGCTTTTCAGGAAGTCGCGCAAGCCTTCCAGCTTTTCCAGCGACGGAGTGTCGTGTACCCGGTACATGCAGGGTTGGTGTAGTTTCTCCAATTCCATGGCGGCGCACACATTGGCCTGGATCATGAAATCCTCGATCAGGCGGTGGCTGTCCAGGCGCTGGCGCGGGCTGATGCCCAGCACCTGGCCTTCGGGCGACAGCACCACTTTGCGTTCGGGCAAATCCAATTCCAGCGCGCCGCGATTCGAGCGGGCGATGAACAAAGATGCCCAAGCGCCATACAGCGGTGCGATCACGCTGTCCATCAATGGAGCAATATCCTGGTCCGGCAGGCCATCGCGGGCGATCTGCACCCGCTCATAGGTCAGACGCATGGCCGAGCGCATCAGCCCGCGCAGGAAACGGTGCTCCAGCAGACCGCCGTTCTTGTCGATGCGGAACTTGACCGCCAAGCAGGGGCGATCCTCATCGGGCTTCAGCGAGCACCAGCCGTTGGACAATTCCTCGGGCAGCATGGGCACCACTCGGTCGGGGAAATAGACCGAGTTGCCGCGCTTGAACGCTTCCTTGTCCAAGGCATCGTCGGGCCGCACATACCAGGACACGTCGGCGATGGCGACCATGCACCACCAGCCGCCCGCATTGGCGGGGTCGGTGTCGGCCTGGGCCCAGACCGCGTCGTCGAAATCGCGCGCATCGGCGCCGTCGATGGTGATCAAGGGAACAGACCGCAAATCCTCGCGGTTTTCCAGCGGGGCCGGACCGGATTTCTGCGCCTGAGCCAGGGCGTCGTCGGGGAATTCGTTGGGAATGCCGTGGGTGTGGATGGCGATCAGGCTGACAGACTTGGGTTCGCCCATTTTGCCCAAGCGCTCTTTGACCGCCGCTTGACGCAATCCATAGACCCGGCCGGGCAGCAAGTCAGCCAGCACCAGATCGTCTTTCTCGGCCCCGCCATCCTCGCCTTTGGGCACCTGATAATCGGCTTTTTCGCGGCGATTGGTGGGGTGAATGCGGCCCGACCCGTCGGGCATGGGCTCGTAAACGCCCAACACCCTGGCCTTGCGCTCGCCCACCAGACGGATGATCGAGCCTTCGTACAAATCGTTGCGCAGGTGCCGTAGCCGGGCCAGCACCCGGTCGCCGACCCCAACCACGATATCGTTGCTGCGCATGGGGGCCAAAACAATCCGGGGCGGACTGCCTTGCTCTTCCCATGCCAGGGGCCGCGCGATCAAATCGCCATCGGTGTCCGATCCGGTGATTTCGATCACCGAGACCTCGGGCATGGCGCCAGGACGGGAATAGCTGCGGCTGCGGCCCTTGTCGATGGCCCCATCCATTTCCAGCTCTTTCAACAGCAGTTTCAAGTGGATGCGGTCTTCACCCTTCAAGTTGAAGGCGAGCGCGATCTCGCGCTTATCCACATGGCCTTGGGCTTGGTGAATGAACTCCTGAATCTGCTGCCGGGTCGGCAAGGGCGTGGGCTTTTTCATACGCCGCAGAGAACCCTAAACAGGGCCAGGATGCAAGCGGTGTCTGGTGGTTTTTCTCACCCCCGCACAGCCCACAGCACCAGGGGCATGGTTAGAGCGGCGGCTAGGGTGGTGACGGTGATGATGGCGGCCATGAGGTCGGCGTCGCCGTTCATCTGCCGCGCCATGACGTAGGACGAGGCCGAGGTGGGGACCGAGGCGTACATCACCACGATCTCCAGCGGCATGGCGGTGACGCCCAACAGGGTGGCGATTACGCCCACCAGCAGCGGCAGCACAACCAATTTTCCCAGTGTCGATACTATCAGCGGCCAGCGTTGGGCGTGGATCGAGGCTAGGTTGATGCCCGCGCCCACCACCAGCAGGCCAAGACTTAAGGATGCTTGGCCCAATATTTTCAAGGTCGAGGCCAGCACCGGGGTCAGCCCCACACCGGTCAGATTGATCGCTCCGCCGACAACGCAGGCCAGGATCAGCGGATTGGTCGCAACCGCCTTAACAATCAATTTGCCTCGATGATCCCCTCCGGCATTGGTGCTCGAGTGTGCCCAATGGATCATGCCGATGGTGGAAAACAAGTTTACCAGGGGCACGGCAATGGCGGCGCAAACGGCGGCAATAGCGATGCCAGGCTGGCCGTATAGGCTGCCTGCCGCCGCTAGCGCTCCATAGGTATTGGGGCGCTGCACGCCTTGGAACACCGAACTGAAGGCAGGGCCGTCAACGGATTTCAAGCACGGGGCAAGCGAGGCGGTCAGCGTCAGCAGAAGGATCAGCGCCCCGGCTTGGGCCAGGGTCAAATTGAGGATGGGCATGTCGCTGAGATCGGCCTCGGCCACAGAGCTGATCAGCAAGGCGGGAAACAAGACCCAATAGGTAAGAAACTCGGCAGGGCGCCAGAACCCATCGTCCAGCAATTGGAAGGTCTTCAGGCTATAGCCCAAAGCGATCAAGGCGAAAATGGGGATCAGAGCCAGCAGGATAGAACTCATGGCAACGACTCAATGACCTCAGCCACCGACAATTGTCGCAAATCGGGGCGGCGCAGGATAGCGACTTGGCCGCGCGGCGCGCAGCGGGCCGGGTCGCTTTCGTGGGAAAACAGCACCAAGGTTGGGCACCCCATCACCGCGATCAGGTGCATGGGGCCGGTGTCGTTGCCCACCGCCAACGTGGCGCGGCGGGCCAGTTCGCCCACTTGAAACAGATCGGTTTTGCCGCATAAGTCAAGGCAGCGCGGTTCGGTGGCGGCGATTGCGTCCAGTTCCGTGCGCTCGGATTCAGTCCCCAACAGCACCGGTTGCACGCCGCGATCCGCCAAAGCCGTCGCCAGGGACGCGAAGTGTTGCCAGGGCCAGCGTTTGGCCGGACGATGGGGCGCGCCGCCGGGACACAGCAAGGCGAAGGGTGGGCCTAGGGCGAAGCCGGTCAACTCCGCATGCAGCCAAGAAAAATCGGGCTGGGGAAGGGTGGTTATTCCGGCGTCATGTAGTTGCCCAGCTTGTCGCTCGATGGTGTGAAGAGTGCCGCGATGCGGATTGCTGTCGGGGTGTGAACAGCCCTTGGCGATGCCGGACCAATGGGCCGGTTTGCCCATCAGACGATAGTACCGGGTCGACCGGCTGGAGGTTTGCAAATCGTAGATCCATTTGAACGGCAACGATTTTAATTTCTGTTTCAGCGCCAGCAGACGGGTGATGTGCCACAGTTTGGGCCGCGAATCGATCCATACCTCGTCGAACCACGGAGCGCGCTCAGCCAAGTCCTTGAAGGGCTTTGTGGTCAGCAAAACGATGTGGGCATCGGGATGATGGGCGCGGATGGCGGCGAAGGGGCTGGCGCTTTGTATGAAATCGCCCAGGGCTCCCAAGCGAATCACCAAAACAGCGTTTTTCACCCCAACACCTCGCGATACACGTTCAAAGTGGCGGCGCACATGGCCTCGCGGGTGAATTCCCGATTGACGAAGGCTTGCGCGGCTTGCGCCATGGTCGAACGCTCGGCCTCGGACAAGGACAGGAAATGTTCCAGCGCTTGCGCCAAGGCGTGCGGGTCGCCTGGTTCCACCAGCCAACCGGTTTGGTTGGGAATGACCGTTTCGCGCGGCGCGCCGTGGTCGCTGACGATGACCGGACGGCCCATGGCTTGGGCTTCGACCACCACTCGACCGAAGGCTTCCGGGTCGGTGGAGGCCGAGATCGCCACGTCGGTCAGCATATAGGCGGCGGGCATGTCATTGCATTCATCGACGATATGGACCACGTCGGTCATATCGCGGGCGGCGATCAGGTCGGTCAATTCCTTGCGGTAGCCGCTGCGGCCCTGGTCCGAGCCCACCAACAGACAGCGGATGTCGTGGCGGCCTAGGATGGCAAGCGCTTCGATCAGCACCGACTGGCCTTTCCAACGGGTCAGGCGACCGGGCAGCATGATAACCTTGTAGCCGTCGGGCAGTCGCCACTTTTGCGCCAAGGCGATGATTCGTTCCTGACTGACCCGATTGGGGTCGAAAATGGCCATGTCAATGCCACGATGGATCACTCGGATGCGGTCAGGGGCGACGCCGTACATGCGTTGAATGTGCTCGGAAATGAAATAGGAGATGGCGATCACTCGCTCGCCGCTGGCCATGACCGAATTGTACAAGCGTTTCAGCCCGTACATGCCCAACGTGTAGGTGCCGTGGAAGGTGGTGACGAAATGCGCGCCGGTTCTTTCGGCGGCGGCCTTGGCGCTCCAGGCGGGAGCGCGCGAGCGGGCGTGGACGATATCAACGCCCAGATCGCGAATCAATTGCTCCAACCGGTCGACGTTGCGGCGCATGACAAACGGATTCTTCGAGGCCAACGGCAAGGTAACATGCACACCGCCGGTGCGGGCGATCTCGCGCACCATGGGGCCGCCTTCCGACGCCACCACCGCTTTCCAGCCGGCGGTGCTGATGGCGGCGGCCATGTCCACGGTGCCGCGTTCGACGCCGCCAGTGATCAAAGACGGCACTATTTGCAGAACGACAGGTTGACGTCCGAGTTTTCGACATGTTTCATCACCCCATTGAGTTGGGGTGGCGGTGGTCGCAGACTCGTTTGATAGGAGAGGTTCGTTGGTCATGAATGAATCGCAGGGTTTCGGGGCGGGGATATTACCATGCCCAAGCGGCGCGTCTATCGCCTACAATAAGATTGTGGGAAAGAATCCGGGTGTGATCTTTTTGCACGGCTTCCGGTCGGACAAAGAAGGCGGAAAAGCCTTGGCCGTCCAAGATTTGTGCGTACAGCACGGCCATGCCTTTGTGCGCTTCGACGCTTTCGGACACGGCCAAACGCCGGGGGATTTGTTACAGGGCACCATTGGCCGCTGGGCCCAGGACGCTGTCCATGTGCTTGATTCCTTAACCGAAGGGCCGCAAATCCTGGTGGGGTCGTCGTTCGGCGGCTGGATCTCGCTGTTGGCGGCGATGAAACGGCCCGAACGGGTGGCGGCCATCGTGGGATTGGCCGCTGCGCCAGATTTCACCGAGGATTTGTTGTGGAATACCTTCACCCAGGCTCAGCGCGAGCAGTTGGAAACCCAAGGCGAAGTGGTGTTGCCCGATTGCGAGAACCCATTGGGCGATTGGCATATCCCCAAATTGCTGATTGATGAGGCCCGAAACAACTTGGTGTTGCGCAGCCCCATCCCCTTGACCTGTCCCGTGCGGCTGATCCATGGCCAAGCGGATGACGACGTGCCATGGCAACAGGCGTTGCAACTTGCTGATTTGCTGGAGTCGACCGATGTGCGGGTCACTTTGATCAAGGATGCCGGTCACCGGTTGTCGCGCGATCAGGATTTGGCGGTCATCAAACAGGCGCTTATAGAATTGTTTTGAGGGTGGAATGGTCGGCTGCGATCGAAGTTAAGCGCCCTTGCGCCTTAATTGTGACACAGTGCTCGATTAAGGGCTAAGCTTCCTGCAAGGAGTCATCATCGTGAGACGAATTCTTTTTCTGGCCTGTGTAGCAGCCGCTTTGTCCCCCCAGCTTGCGATGGCGTGGTCCGTGCAGTCGGGTGGTAGCGGCCAAGACAGCAGCAAGTTTACCGATCAAGATGAGCAATTGCAGCACATGGCGGGTCGAGACGAGTACGGCAACAGCACAAGCGCCAATGGCTTTGGCAGCAGCCAATCCGTGGGCGGGATGACCTTCAGCGCGACCTCGCAAAATTCCGCTCCGTCGGTTCCCGTCTTTATTGCGCCGCCCTTAAGTGCCACTAGGCACTAGAAAGCCAGCTTACCCGCCGAACTGCTCGGCCATGATCCGTTCGTTCAGGCTCATTTCGGGGTCGAACAGCAAGGTCAGGGTGACTGAGCGGTCTTCTTGCACGGTGACGCGGATCACGTCGCGGACTTCGGTGAAGTCGGCCACGGCGCTGACCGGGCGCTTGGCGCTTTCCAGCATATCGAATTGGATCACAGACGTATGTGATACAAGAGCGCCGCGCCACCGTCGGGGGCGGAAGGCGCTGATTGGGGTCAGGGCCATCACGTTGGAATCCAACGGCAAAATGGGGCCGTGCGCCGACAGATTATAAGCGGTGGACCCGGCTGGTGTCGATAGCAGCACACCGTCGCTGGCCAGTTCATTCAAACGGACGCGGCCATTGACCGTAATGCAAATCTTGGCCGATTGGCGAGTTTCGCGCAGCAAGGACACTTCATTGATGGCCAAGGCCTCGTTCTTGGTGCCATCGCCCTGATAGGCGATCATGCGCAACGGATACAATGTCACCGGTTGGGCGGCGGTGACTCGTTCCAGCAAGCCGGATTCGGCGTAATGATTCATCAAGAAGCCGACGGTGCCGCGGTTGATGCCGTAGATGGGTTTGCCGCTTTTGATGAAGCGATGCAGGGTTTCCAGCATGAAACCGTCGCCGCCGATGGCGACGATGATGTCGGCCTCTTCGGGGGAGACGGTGGGGTATTGAGCTGTGAAATGGTGAAGGGCGACCTGGGCCGTTTCCGAGGTCTCGGAGGCAACGATAGCGATCTTGGGCGGCGTCGAGGAGTCTTCCATGGGATGATTCTATCAGTCCTTCGGAGGTTCTGGGGAAGTTTCAGGCCAGGAATAGATTTCGCGGATGATGTAAAGCGGTCGCCCTTTGACCTCGTCGAACACCCGGCCCAGATAATCGCCCAAAATCCCTAGGCTTAACAATTGCACGCCGCCCAAGAACAGGACGCTGACCAACGTGGATTCGTAACCAGGCACGTCGATGCCCCAGATCAGGGTGCGGACGATGCGGATGCAGATGTAGAAAAACGCCAAGCCGGAGACGCAGGCGCCGATCACGCCCCAAACCCTGAGCGGGAAGTTGGAAAACGAGGTCAAACCGTCGAAGGCGAAACGGAGCAAATGCATGAAATTGAATTTGCTGGCGCCGACGGTCCGCTCCTCTTGATGATAGAGAATGCCGGTCTGGCGAAAGCCCACCCAGGCGAAAATGCCCTTCATGAAGCGCGAACGCTCGGGCATGTGGTTGACGGCGTCGATCACCTTGCGATCCATCAGGCGGAAGTCGCCCACTTCGCGCGGTAGCGGCACGTCGGACAGATTGTCGAAGCACCAATAGAACGCTTTGGCGAATAATTTTTCCAGCCAGCCTTGCCCTGTGCGTTGGTCTCGGACGGCATAGACCACGTCGTAGCCCTCGCGCCATTTGACCAGCATGTCGGCGATGGCTTCGGGCGGGTGCTGTAAATCGGCATCCATGGGCACCACCACGTCGCCCTTGGCTTGGGCCAGCCCCGCCGACATCGCTTTTTCCTTGCCGAAATTGCGCGACAGATCGATCACCTTGATCCGCGGGTCAGCCCGCGCCGTCAAGATCAGCTCTTGTAAAGTCGCGTCGCGGCTGCCGTCATTGACGCATACCGCTTCCCACGGCACGCCCAGGGCATCGAGCGCCGGGGTCAGGCGCGAAAACAAGCCGTGGATACCGCCCGCTTCGTTGTAGAAGGGGATCACCACTGATAGCAACGGCTGGGTATCTCGCGTTTCCATAAGCCCCGTTTAGATGATCTTGACGTACACTTGACCGCCTCGAGCGGCAAAGCCCCGATAAACATAGCGGATTCCGGTGGCGGCGACGAATTCTTTCCACGCCTTGAATTCGTGCTGCTGCCAATTGTGGTAATTGAAATACTCGTCGAACACGATGATGGTGCCGGGACGGATGCGATCCTTGACCCCTTCCAAGATGTCCTTGGTGGATGAATACAGATCGCAATCCACATGCAGGAACGACAACTTGTCATGGCTGCTTTCTAGGAACGGAGGGATGGTTTCGCTGAACCAGCCCTTGTGCAGACGGACATTGGGCAGCACCGGCGGCAGTTTGCCGCCCAGCGAGAACTTGCCCGCCTTCTCGAACGTGCCGGTCCACTCGCCGGGCAGGCCTTCGAAACTGTCGAAGGAATTGACCAAGCTGTCTTGGCCGCGATCCGTCAGCAGCCGGGCGATGTAATTGGAGCTGGCGCCTTTTTCCACGCCGAATTCCAGATACAGTCCGTTTTGTTCAGCCTCGGCCACGGCGGCTTCCAGCAGTTTCCAGCGGCCTTGGAACATGATCGCCTGGGTCATGTGTTCCTTGACGTACAGGGCGGATTCATGGCGGGCCATGATCTGCAATTCGTAATTCAGATCGTGGGAATGGTACTTCTGCATGATGCGGGTATAGAACCGCAGAGAGAACGGGCGTTTCTCGGTGCTGTAGCCCAGCTTTTTACCGAACATATGGTTAGTCCTTACTCGCTTTGAGGTCTTGAATTTTGAGATAGGTCAGCAAGGGATAGAGCCCGGAAAACAACGCCAGGGCAAAGCCCCGCCAGCCTTCCCGGCAGCCCTTGCGTCCCCAATAGGCTCGGGCGAAACGGGAAAACACCCGGCGCACGGTGGTGAACAAAGAGGGGTATTTTCCGTGCATGCGGGCATTTTGCGCTGCGCCGCTGGAATACCAGTTGAGCCGCTGGATCATCGCTTCCACCGATTGATCGACATAATGATCGATGTGGCCGGTCAAAAAGCCTTTTTGCCCGGTAAGGGTGATGGTGGGATGGACCTCGCCGTCGCCCCAATGCTTGGCTCCGCGTGAAAACAAGCACGACTTGGCCGAGACGCCGTTATACGCTCCCCATCCGTATTGAACCCATTTGCCGCAGAAAAAATTATGGAACGGGATTTCGAAAAAACCGGGCGGGGCGGCGGTCAACGCCACTTCCAATTCGCGCCGCAATTCGTCCGAAATGCGTTCGTCCGCATCCAGTTCCAAGACCCACTGGCCCGCGCACTGGGCGATGGCGAAATTGCGGCGATCGCCTTCGTTGGGCCACGCGCCTTCGAAAACCTTGGCTCCCTTGGATCGAGCAATGTCGCCGGAGGCGTCGTTGGATCGATCCAGCACCACCACGACCTCGCCGGCGAAAGCGGCGCTGTCGAGACACGCGGCCAGCGAGTCTTCCTCGTTTCTTGCAACGACCAGAACGGACAGAAGGGGTTCCGACATTATGGGTAACGCCTTACGCTTTTAAAATCGGCGGCACAGTAGCATCGACCTTATGGGGTGACAATCGTCCCGCATTTTCGTCCGCAACGCCCTGCAACCCGAACAACAAAGCGGTGACAGCCAAGGCGGCGATCCAAGAATCGGTGTTGATCTCGAAATTGAACATCGCCGTGGCGAAGGCGGCGGCAAAGGCGGCGGCGGCATAGGCTCGGATTTGCAAAGGCAGTTGGGCGATGCGGCGGGTGACAAGCCACAGTAAGACTAGGCAAAGCGCCATTCCCACCGCTCCCAATTCGACCCAAATCTGCAGCCATTGATTATGGGGATAAATGCCGACGCCATCGGCATAGACGTAATGCTGAATTTCTTCGGGCGACACCGGCACCATCTTGGCCGCTTGAATGCCCCAGCCCAACAGCGGGCGTTCGAAAATGCGGTGGGTCATGTAGTCCCAGATTTCCAGCCGATGCAGCCCCGAGGTGGGGATGTGGGACGCCATCTTCCCCCGATAATCGGCGAAGATCGACAGCAAGAAGGGCAGCAAAGCGGGGATTGCCATTGCTGTCGCGCGGATCGCTTGAAGGGAAAGGTCGGGTTTCCAGCGCATGCCCATAAAAGCGACTAGGCCGACCAGGGCCGCCGCTCTGGCGGTGCCGCTGGGACTGAGCGCAATCGGCGCCGCCAACAGAGCGATCATCGCCAGGACGCGCCTTTTGTCGCGCGGAACAACCCAGGCCAGAACCGGCCAAATCACCAGCGCCAGATAATCCAGGCCGCGATTGTATTTGTAGGTCATGTAGGAGTCGCCCCAGCCCAGATGGAGAAAGGTCAGCTGGTAGCCTGACAGGATATCGACGGTAAAGATCAATCCGCCCAAACAGATTGCCATGCTTAAGGAGGCAAAGATCACAGGCGCGTGGGGGTGGAGCCGGGGGTGGATGGACAGCACAATCAGCCCCGCGATCAAGACCGCGGACAGTTGCAGGGCTCCGTGTAGACTTTGCTGGGGGCCGATGCTCCACAGGATGCTCAACCAACACAAGGCCAGAAACGCAGCAGCCAAAAGGCTAAGGGGCCGGTCTGGACGAAGAGCTTTCACCGCAAGCAAAAAAACCAAACCGCCCAGGCCAAACGTCACAGGCGCGTAGGCGGGACCGGAGATCAGCCCGAAGGTGGGAAGCGCGACGAACAAGACAACGGCAAGATATTTGACGATGGCGTCTTGGTTCGCGGCGAAAAAGGTCGGGTTTTTATCTGTATCGGTCATTAATTTCATGGGACAGCTTACGTCACCTCCTTAAGCCCCGGCCCGGGGGTGACGATGGTGGGGCGAAAGCCGGGGCACCATACACGGTGTATTGAGGCCATTCAATGCATAGCCCCATTGCTATGGACTAGGGCTCGTGGCATCGTGCGGGCCGATCAACTGTCTATAGGAAAAAAGACGTGCGAGTTTTGCACACGATGCCCGGCCGCAACTGGGGCGGGATGGAGCAGCGGGCTTTGGAACAGGTGCGCTGGTTGATGGATCACGGCCATCACTCCTGGTACATGGCCCCGCCCGATGGCGAACCCTATGCCAAGGCGGTCGAGATGGGCGTTCCGGTGGTTCCCATGGTATTCGATCCGCCGTGGTCGCCCAAATGCTTTTTGGCGCTTCGGCGCTTCGTAATCGAAAACAAGGTCGACATTATCGACGTTCACGTCACCCGCGACGCCAAGGCGGCGTTGGGCAGCATGGATTTGTGCGCCATTGTGCGTTCACGCCATGTGGATATTCCGCTGAAGACTTCGTTCCTGCGCCGTTTGCAATGGCGTGACGGATCGGACCATGTGGTGACGGTGGCGGGGGTGACTCGTACTCACCTGATCGAAATGGGTTTGGCCGATCCCAACCGCTCCACCTGGATCGGCGGCTGGGCCGAACCGCGCTATTTCGACGCTATTATCACCGACCAGGACCGCGCTCGGTTGCGCCAGGAACTTTCCATTCCCGATGGCGTGCCGGTGCTGCTGTGCCCCGCCATGCTGCGGCCGGACAAGGGCCAGAATTTCCTGATCGAAGCTTTAGGACTTCTGGAAGGGCAGGGGATCAAACCCATCGTCCTGTTTGCCGGCAAGGCAACTGGCGAAAGCGCGGCCTATGCCCAATCATTGCAAGAGCTGGCGACAAAAATCGGCGTGACCGACCGTTTGCGCTTCCTGGGCTATCGCACCGATCTTCCCATTTTGATGCGCTTCGCCGATCTGCTGGTGCTGCCGTCTTTGATGGAGGGTCAGCCGCGGGTGATGGTGCAGGCCTTCGCCTCGCGTCGTCCGGTGGTGGCGTGCGATGCGGGCGGCGTGGCCGAGATCGTCAAGACCGGCGAGACCGGATGGCTGATCCCCAAGGCCAATCCGGGCATCCTGGCCGAAACCATCGCCCATGCCTTGGCCCATCCCGAGCAGCGCGAACAGATGGCTGCGGGCGCTCATGCCTTGGCGCTAAACACCATGAACATCGACACGCGCATGGCGCAGACCTTGAGCGTCTATGACCAAGCCCTGGCGCGAGCCCGCGCCCGCAAGTTTCCCAAATATACCGGGCATCCATAATGGCCCAGATCGTCATGACCGACGACGGCATCGTCTTTGACGGCCTTAGCCTGGAGCAAGGGCCGTTGGGCGGGGCTGAGACCTCGTTCATCGAGATGGCCAACGCCCTGGCCGCGCGCGGCCATCGGGTCCAGGTCTTCAATAAATGCTTGGCGCCGCTAACTCATAAAGGCGTTCAGTGGAGTCCCCTTGACGCGCCCTTGCCTGACGACGCCGACCTGTACATCGCCAACCGCAGCCATCATTTGATCCGCAAGCTGCCCCGTGCCAAGGCTCGCATCTTCTGGATTCACAATCCGGCCCGCTATCTATTGAAATGGCGGTATCAATGGCAGTTGGCGCTGGCCCGCCCGACGATTGTGTTTTCAGGCCTCAGCCATGCGGGCACCTATCCCGGCTGGGCCTTCGATGGCGGGCGCGAAATTGTACCATACGGCCTGACCGACCTCTTCTGTCACGCGTCCGAACGCACTCCTCCCGCGCCCCGCGCCGTGTTTACCTCCAATCCGCTGCGTTCGCTGGATTGGGTTCTGGACGCGTGGGAGCACGCCATCCGCCCCATGGTCCCCAACGCCCAACTGCACATCTTTGCGGGCAGCGCCACTTATGGCGCGGTGGGGCAATCCAAGGCCGACAAGATGGGGCCGATCCTGGCCCGCGCTGCCAGCCTGGAAGCGGCGGGCGTCCTCCTGCGCGGCCCGGTGCCCAAAGCCCAATTGGTGGATGAGTTGGCTCAAGCCCGCCTGCTGCTGTATCGCGGGGACATCGGCGAAACCTTCTGCTCAGCGGTGGCCGAGGCCCAAGCCATGGGCGTCCCCGCCATCGTCCAGGACATCGCCTGCCTGTCCGAACGCGTCCGCCATGGACAAACCGGCTTCGTGGTCCAAGCACAGGAAGAGTTCGCCAAGGACGCGGTCCGCCTGTTGACCGACGATTCCCTGTGGACGGAGCAGCACAAGGCGGCGTTGGCGACTCAGCGGTCGTGGTCCTGGGACATGGCCGCCAAGCAGTTTGAGCGGATCGGGGGGATTTGAGGTTTAGGTTGGGCTGCAGCCCATTCCCGCTTGGGGCGATGCCCCAAACCCCGTTTCGTCATTCATCTTCCGAGCGTCAGCGAGGGCGGGAAACGACTGGTAATTGGTTGAGTGTTTTTTGTTCCAGCGTTCACGAAAAGACGCGGGGCGGAAAGGAGAATCGGCGGATAAAGACCACCGGGCACATGCTTCACAGATTCGTGGGCAAAACAATGGGGCCAGGGACTTAAAGTCCCTGGTGTGTGTGGGCAGAGCCCACATAAGTCATGCTCACTTCCCGGCGGATTTGTTCAGCGACGCTTGCAGCGCGGCGGCGCTTTCCTTGATTTTTATCAGGTCGGATTGGGCGGCGGCTTGTTTGGCCGTTGCCAGGTTGGCCATCAACAAGGGCTGGGCCATTACGTCGGAATCGGGGATGGCCCCGGCCCCTTGGTCCTTGCAGGGGTTGCCTGCGCTGGCATCGTATTCGGCCCCGCCGGGGCCGATCAGGCAATTCATGACATGGTGCAGATGTTTTTGCGCGGTGGGCAAATCGGTTGCCATGGCGGCGAACCCGGCATGGAGCGCAGCGGTGATGATTTCGGCCTTGGCGTCGGCGGCTGATGCGGAGCGTGGCGACAGGACCAAAAGACCGAGTGCGGTAAAGACCAATGATAGCCCTTGAAGCTTATTCATGACGACCTCCCTTGAATGTTGGGTCGATTTTTAAGTGTGCGCAAAGGGCATTGGTTTCAAGTATGGCGTTTACTGAAACGACAGCAGCATGATGTAGACATCCTCGACGTTTTCGGTGCCGGGGGTTTCTTTCAATGTGTCGCGAACGATGGATTTCAGCATTTCGGTGCCACCGGGTTTTCTGAATTCCTCATACGTAACCGCCTGGACCTTGTGCTTGATGATCTCGCCCAAACCTTTGGGCATTTGCGGGCGCGAAGGGAAGTAGGCTTGCATCTTGCACACCAGGGTGTGGAAGTTGCCGTTCTTGTCCCACATCTCGACGATCAGATTGTCTATTTTCTGGAAGCCGCCTTTTTCCTCCTCGGCGCGGGCGGGCAGGGCGGTCAGCAGGACGCTGAAAATGACCAACAAGCGCAGAAACTGGGACATGGATGGTCTCCTACAGTACTCGATGATCCGAGAAATTTTTCGGCACCAAGACGGTGCTTTGCGGTGGGGCGATCAGGTCCAATTCGGGGAAGTCGATGGTGTAGTGCAGTCCCCGGCTTTCCTTGCGGTATAGGGCCGAGCGCACGATCAAATCGGCCACCGTGGCGATGTTGCGCAATTCCAGCAAATCGCCGGTGACGCGGAAGCTGCCGTAATATTCGTGGATCTCGTTGAAGATCAGCTTCAGGCGGTGCTTGGCCCGCTCTAGCCGTTTGGTCGAACGGACGATGCCTACATAGTCCCACATGAAGCGGCGGATCTCGTCCCAATTGTGCGACACCACCACTTCCTCGTCGGAATCGGTGACCCAACTTTCGTCCCAATGGGGCAGCGAACGCGGCATGGCGGCGTCGTCCAGATTGGCTGCGATGTCCTGGGCGGCGCGGGCGCCCAGCACCAAGCATTCCAACAACGAATTCGAGGCCAAGCGATTGGCGCCATGCAGGCCGGTGCAGGCCACTTCGCCGATGGCGTACAGATTGGTCACGTCGGTGCGGCCATTTTTGTCGGACAGAACTCCACCGCAGGTGAAGTGGGCGGCGGGCACCACCGGGATCGGCTCTTTGGTGATGTCGATGCCGAATTGCTGACAGGTGGATTGAATGGTGGGGAAGTGGGCGGCGATGAAGTCCGCCGGACGATGGCTGATGTCCAAATAGACGCAGTCGCAGCCCAAGCGCTTCATCACGTCGTCGATGGCGCGGGCAACGATGTCGCGCGGGGCCAACTCGCCACGGCTGTCGTACTCGTCCATGAAGCGTGTGCCGTCGGGCCGCAACAGACGACCGCCTTCGCCGCGCACGGCCTCGGAAATCAAAAAGGATTTGGCGCGGGGATGATACAGGCAGGTGGGGTGGAATTGGCTGAATTCCATGTTGGCCACCCGGCATCCCGCCCGCCACGCCATGGCGATGCCGTCGCCGGTGGAGCCGTCGGGATTGGAGGAATATAAATACACCCGCGACGCGCCGCCGGTGGCGAGTACGACCATGCGGGCGGGAATGGTCATGACCCGACCGGTGTTGCGATCCAGGGCGTAGATTCCCTGGCACGGACCCTTGCGGTCCAGGGCCATCTTGGGGCGGATCAAATCGACGGCGATATGATGGTCCAGCACGATGGCCGAACTGGCGCGGATGGCGTCGGCCAGGGTGGTCTGCACTGCCCGTCCGGTGGCGTCGACCGAATGGATGATGCGGCGGTGCGAATGTCCACCTTCGCGGGTCAGGTGGTAATCTTCACCCTCGCGGTCGAAATCGACGCCTTTGCCGATCAGCCATTGAATGGCGTCGCGGCCGCTTTCCACCACCAGCTTGACCATGGCGTGGTCGCACAGACCCGCTCCGGCGATCTGGGTGTCGGTGATGTGAGACTCGATGGTGTCGGCGTCGTCGAGTACGGCGGCGATGCCGCCTTGGGCGTACATGGTGTTGCCCTCGGTCAGGCCGTTCTTGGCCATCACCGCGACCTTGGCTCCGGGGCGCAATTCCAGAATCTTCAAGGCCAGCGCTAATCCGGCGGCCCCCGATCCAACCACTAAGACGTCGTAAGTTTCGCTCATGACCAATCCAATCCGATATCCACAGCCGGGGCCGATTGCGTGATGCGGCCCACCGACACCCGATCCACGCCGGTTTCGGCGATGGCTTTGATGGTGTCCAACGTCACCCCGCCCGAGGCCTCGGTTTTCGCCCGCCCATCGATCAGGCGCACTGCGGTGCGTAATTGCTCCAATGACATGTTGTCCAGCAAAATGATGTGGGCTCCGGCTTCCACCGCCTCGGCCACTTGCGCCAGGGTGTCGCACTCCACTTCCACCGGTGACAGCCCCGCGGCCAAAGCGCGCTTGACGGCGATGGCGACGCCGCCGCACACGGCGATGTGATTGTCCTTGATCAGCACAGCGTCCCACAACCCAATGCGGTGGTTGGCGGCTCCGCCCATACGAGCGGCATATTTGGACAAAGCGCGCAGGCCGGGAATGGTCTTGCGGGTGTCGAGCAGTTGGCAGTCGGTGCCCTCGATCCTGTCCTTGTAACGGCGGGCCTGGGTGGCGATGCCCGACATCAATTGCAGCAGGTTCAGGGCGGTGCGCTCAGCTTCCAGCAGACCCAGGGCGGGTCCGCGAATTTCCGCCAGCACCGTTTGGGCCGGTATGGAATCGCCGTCTTTGACCATGGCGTGGAAATGCGCCTCGGGCACGACGATGTCGAAGACCCTGCGGGCCACGTCGATGCCCGCGACCACCAGGGACTCGCGCGCGGTCATGATGCCGCTGAACACGGTCCCATTGGGCAAGACGGTCTGGCTGGTGATGTCGCCTGTGCCCACATCCTCGGCCAAGGCTGCGGTGATGACCCGGTCGATGTCGGCGCGATCCATCAGCGAGCCCGTCTCATCGGCCTGGGGAGTTAGACATGGGAACCGAGGCGGACCAGGACAGCATCTTTTCCAGCGGCGCCAGTGCCTGGACGCGCAATTCCTCGTCAATCTCGATGCGAGGGCCGTTATTGACCAAAGCCAGATAGATTTTCTCCAAGGTGTTCTTGGCCATGAATGGGCAGTTGGAACACGAGCACGATCCATCAGCGCCGGGAGTGGGGATGAACAGCTTGTCGGGCGCGGCCTTTTGCATCTGGTGGATGATGTGCGGCTCGGTGGCGATGATGAATTCCCGGTCCGGCGATGCCAACACATAATCCAGCAATGACCGGGTCGAGCCCACATGATCGGCATGGGCTAAAATGGCCTCGGGGCATTCGGGGTGCGCGGCCACCTTGGCATTGGGGTGGCGGACCTTCAACTTGACCAATTCCTTTTCCGAGAATTGCTCGTGGATGATGCAGCTGCCCGGCCACAGGGTCAGGTCGCGTCCGGTCTTCTTGGCGATGAACGCGCCCAGATGGCGGTCGGGCGCGAACAGGATTGGGCGACCGGCAGGCAATTGATTGACGATGGTTTCGGCGTTGGACGAAGTGACGATGACATCGGACAGCGCTTTGACTTCGGCCGAGCAATTGATGTAGGTGACGGCCAGATGGTCGGGATGGGAATCGCGAAAGGCACGGAAATCGGCGGCTTGGCACGAATCTTCCAGCGAGCACCCCGCGTCGGCGTCGGGGATCAGCACGGTGCGTCCGGGCGACAGGATCTTGGCCACTTCGCCCATGAAGCGGACGCCGCAGAACACGATCACATCGGCGTCGGTGGCGGCGGCCTTGCGCGACAGGTCCAGGGAATCGCCGACGAAATCGGCCAAATCCTGAATTTCGCCGTCTTGATAATAGTGGGCCAGAATGACGGCGTTCTTCTCGCGGCGCAACCGGTCGATCTCGGCGATCAGATCCAATGAGGGATCGATGTCCGCTTCGGTTTTGGCTTGGGGGCCGGGAAGGGCGATGGTGACAGTCATGATCGTCTCTAACTCATCAGAACGTTAAGGATAAAGCGATCCCAAATATTAGATGTGAGCGGGCATTATAGACTAAAATGAGACCGGATGAACTCGTTGATTTCCTGGTCTTGCCAGCCCTTGGCTTTCAACTCCTCGCGGATGGCCGCCACATCCACATTGGGCCAGGTGTGGCAGGACTCGACCGCACGGCTTCCGGCATCCAGGATGCGGAAATCATAGGGACGCTTTTCGCTGGCGAATACGTCGTACAGCAAGACCTGATCCACTTGGTTGTCAGGCAGGAAGGTCAGGATGCGGGGTTTCAAACCGTATAGGGCTTCCGGGCCGGGCAAATAATCCGAGGCGGCAATGATCAATTCGTCGCCCACCTGGCAGGTCCTGGCGGCGGCGCCGTTCAGCACGCAGCAGCGCGAACCCTCTTGGCCGAAGATCACGTAGGTGGTCAGTCTCGCGCCCGAATTCTTGTTCCAGATCTCGACGAACTCCATGGGATACAGTCCCGCTTGCTCGCAGTGGATTGGGTCCAAGGTGATGGAGCCGTGATAGTTCAGATCCGCGCTGGTGACGCGGATGCCGTGAAGTTTGGCGCGGATAACCTTCATCATTGTTTTTACCTATGGTTCTTTTTCCGCACTGGTAAACCTTAGCGGCTTGGTCCCGCAACAAAATTCGCCCCCCCCTCCCACAATTGCCCTGCAAGTCTTGCCGCCCGATGGGCAAAAAATTCCGTTTTCATCGGGGCAAAGGGGACGCGGTATTTTGTCAGTTCTTTGATTTATATGGATTTTTATGTTTGGCACGGTGGTTGCGGTTAGGTTTGGGCCAATTTCTTTCCATCTGGGGAAGCGACCATGAGTATTCAGTCTTTGAACAATAGCGGACAGGCCTCGGCCACAAACGCCACCAGTGCGGCCCTCACTGGCGCCAATTCGGCCTTGACCGAGCAGCAGGCGATGGACGCGTTCGTACAGGCGTTGACCCAAGTGGTTTCGTTTCAAGGTCAGAACGGATTGCCGTCCCTTCCCGGAATTTTCGCCAAAGCCGCCGCCCAGCAAACCAATGCCGCGCAGCAGCCTTCGCAATCTCAATCGAACGATCAGCCACAGCAGCAGAACGACTCTGGGCCGACGATCGTTCAAAGTGGCCAGAATGGCCCAACTCAATCCCAGACGACGCAGTCCTCGTCCAGCGCGCAGACCAAGAAGAGCGCCGCCAATGCGGCAAATGATCAGTCGCAATCCACGAATGCGTCCTCTTCCGATCAATCGACAAACACGGTCAATCCAACCTCCGATCAAACGGTGATGGCGGTAGTGGCTGCGCAAATTGTCCAAGCGCCGCAACAGGTCCAGCAGACCCAAACAGTGACGACGGGAACGACCGATGTCGGCACGCAAACCACGGGTCCGATTTTACAAGAAGCCGCCAATGCCGGTCCCACCGGTCCGACGGGTGCTGTGCAGCAAGCGGGACCCCAGACCGGACCCAAGACTACTGTCGCCTCGGGACCCACCGACGCGACCGCTGGCCAGAAGCAATCGGCGTCTCAAGACGACACCTGGTCGATCCTTCAAGGCTCGGCCTCGGCGACCGCCGTCAAGGGACCGACGGTTCAAACTGCCTCCAAGGGCAATCAAGCGGCTTTGAAGGATCAGCAGGCCAACGATCTGGCGGCTTCGCTGGATGGGACCGGAGCCAATCTTGCCATCAAGGTTGCGGTCAACGCCAATGCGAACGCCAAGACTAACGCGGCCGATCAGCAAAGCGCCGATGCCGCCGCTACGCAAGCGGCGTTGCTGGTAGCCGCCGATCCGCTGGCGTCTAATTCCAACAATCCATCCTTGACCAAGGATGACGGCAGCCAAGCCGATGCAGGGCAAACCGCGCAGCTGACGGGCGACGCCAAGCCGACCGCCGCCGACGCCTTGACCCAGAGCGCCGAAACTTTCAGCGCGGTTCTGGCAGCGCAGATCGAGACCGAACAGCCCGAAGCCGCGCCGCCGCCCACGCAGCAGAACATTACAGGCGTGACCGGCGTCAGCGGCACGCAAGCGACCCAGAAGACTCAGGCCGCGCAAGCGCCCCAGGCTCCGACGTCACCCCGGACCGCGCAGCAGGCTCAGGTCATGGATCAGGTCTCGGTGCAAATCAGCAAGCAGGCCAAGGACGGCGTTGACAGCATCAAGGTCCAATTGCGGCCCGAGGAATTGGGACGGATCGAAATCAAGCTGGAAGTCAGCAAGGATGGTTCGGTTCAAGCCACGGTCACCGCCGAGAACAAAGACACCTTGGCCATGCTGCAAAAAGATTCCGCAGGCTTGGCAAAAGCTTTGTCCGACGCCGGACTGAGCACCGACAGCGGCTCGATGAATTTCAATTTGCGTGGCGAAGGCCAACAGCAATTCGCGGGCGACGCCAATTCGCAAAACGGCAATAACGGTTCCAACGGGGGCGGCAATGGCCGCGCGCCGTGGTTGGCCGCCGCCGGAAACGATGATGTTGATGTGAGTGCTCAACCCTCGCAATCATCGCTCTCAGCCGTTGATATTCGGGTTTAGGAAGGGATCGGATCATGACCACCACCAACACGACAAGCTCGGCGACCAACAGCAACGGCAGCAATGCCGCGGTTATCGCCAGTCTTAATTCGCAAGCTCAGAAATCGGCCTCTTCCTTTGCTGCCAGCAACAACGCTTTGTCGGGTAGCGGCGGTTCTTCCAGCGCTTCGGGTTTGGCCAGCAATCTAAACATGTTCCTGACCATGCTGACCACGCAGCTTCAGCACCAAGATCCGCTCAGCCCCACTGACTCAACCCAGTTCACCAATCAGTTGGTGATGTATTCGGAAGTGGAGCAGGGCATTCAAACCAACTCCAATTTGACCAAGCTGATCAGCTTGCAAAACACCAATCAGCAATCGGCGTCCATCGGCTATATCGGCCAGACCGTCGAAGTGTCGGGGTCCGACGTGCCGCTGCAAAACGGAAACGCGGAATTCAATTACAGCCTGAAGTCGGCGGCAACGAACGCGGTGGTTCAGATCCAGGATTCGTCCGGCAACACAGTGGCTCAATTGACGGGATTAACGACGACGGGAACGCACTATATGAGCTGGAACGGACAGAACTCGTCCGGTACTCAGTTGCCCGACGGAAAATACACCATCGTGGTCAAGGCAAACGACGCCACAGGCAACACCATCTCGGCTACGACCAATGTTTACGGAAAAGTAACGGGGGTGTCTTCGGATGCGACCAACGGCACGCAATTGGATCTCGGGTCGGCGGTTACCTCGACAATGGCCAATGTGACGGCCATCGTCGACACCACGACGTTGAATAACCAGATCGCGACGAAACAGTAATTTCTGACTAAGGACTCTTTACTCGGTCCGGTCACAAGGAGGCTAAAATGAGCTTGTATGGCGCAATGTTTTCGGGTGTGTCGGCACTGTCGTCGGAATCGTCGGCGATGGGGGCCATTTCAGATAACATCTCGAACATCAACACCATCGGTTACAAGGACACCACGGTCAATTTCCAGACCTTGGTCACCAAACAGGTCTCCTTGACCGAATATTCGCCGGGCGGCGTTCAATCCAAGCCCAGGGCCAATATCAACAGCCAAGGCGTGTTGCAGGCTTCGACCTCATCGACCGATATCTCGATCTCGGGGCAGGGCTTCTTCCCGGTCAATTCCGTATCGACTCCGCTGGCGTCCGGGGGCGGAGAGTTCGCCTATACCCGCGCCGGTTCGTTCACGGTCGACAAGAATGGCTATCTGAAAAACGCCGCTGGGTATTACCTGCAAGGCTGGCCGCTGCAACCGTATGACTCGACGCCTGGCGTCACGTCCCAAACGATTAACGGCACTCAGTATATGAAGGCCTATAAGAGCACCACCGGGTCGTATACCTATATCAATGACGGGGTGGTCGGTCCTAAAGATCTGCAACCGTTGAATTTGGACAATATTGCCGGTACGGCCAATGCGACGGCGAACATTTCGTTGGGGGCCAACTTGCCTGCCGGAGCTTCGGTTGGCACGGTCGAGAACACCAATTTGCTGGAATACGATTCGCTGGGCAACAGCCATAACGTGCTGCTCAATTGGACCAAGTCCGCTCAAAACGACTGGGCCGTATCGACCACGCCGCCGGAAGGCTCGACCCAGGTTCAGTTGACCGACGCCAAAGGCAATACCTATGCGGCTTCGGGACGTTTGGACTTTTCGGCCCTGCCGACCATCAGCGGGACCACCACCATTCCCAACACGGCGACCGGCACCGCTGTGCCCAATTCCAATTTTACCATGCAAATCAACGGCACCACCTACACCTTCGCGGTGGGGTCGGGCACCAACGGAACGCCGCTGAACACGTTTTGGGCCGATCCGTCCAGTCTGTCTGCTGGAGATACCGCCACTTTCGCTCAAACCGTGGCAGGCGAAGTCAACTCGGCGTTCCTCAGTCAATATGCCGGGGCCACCGCTGGGGCGACCTTCACCGGTCCGGGCTCTGCGGGAACCATCAACATCGCCGTAAGCGGCGGCACTCCGACGCAAGTAAACTACAATGCGGGCGACAGCATCAGCACCATTATCACCGCCATTAATAAGGTGTCGCCATCCACTGGCATTAAAGCTTGGGACAATGGCGGCACGCTGCAATATTACACCACTCAAAGCCAAGGGGTGCCGGTGACGATCACCGATTCCAACGCCGACCCCGAATTGCAAGGCGGAGCCGGACCGTTGACTTTGACGGGCACCGGATTGACCTATGCCAGTCAGGTGGCGGGCACTGGATCGATCGTGTTCAATCAATACGACAACACTAACGCCGTAACGATTAAAGGCTTGACCAATCTGACCACGGCAACTGGTAATTTCGCCTTCGAGCAGGCGCTTGATCCGCAAAACCTTACTGCGGGAACCGTCCCGCTGGGATCGGACACTTTCTCCGTATCGGCGCTGTCGAGTTTCGTTTACTCAGGCACCGACAAAACCCAAAACACTCCGAGCAACGGACAATTGACCCCCGCCATTACCTTCAACGGCGATGGCACACCCCAAAAGATTAACGTTGCCCAAATGAAGGTTTACTGGGCCAACGGCTCCGAGAATCAAAGCCAAGCCGGACAAAACGGCGTTAAACCCCCCATCAACTTGAAACTGGGCGACACCAACGTGTCGGACGGCATGACTCAATTGTCGGGCAACTATTCGCTGACTTTCATGAATCAGGACGGCGCCAAGTTCGGCAATTTCCAAAGCTTGTCGGTGGATTCGGGAGGCATCGTCACCGCCCAGTTCGACAACGGCGTCACCGTTCCCATTTACCAAATTCCGGTGGCGACCTTCGTCAATCCAGACGGCATGGACAGCTTGACCGGCAACGTGTTCATCAGCACGGATTTCTCAGGCCTGCCGACGCTCAGAACCCCTGGCGACGCCGGTTCCGGCACGGTCAACCAATCATCGCTGGAAGCGTCGACGGTGGATTTGGGAACCGAATTCACCACCATGATCGTGACTCAGCGCGCCTATTCGGCGGCGGCGAAGGTCATCACCTCGGCCGACCAGATGCTGGACGATTTGCTTAACATCAAGCGGTAATAGCCATTAAGGTCGGATCATAAGGAGGGCAGAAGCCCTCCTTTATTTTGCCTGTTCCAAAAAGTGGGCAAATCTTGCCGAGTGTTAACCTCGTATCAATCAAAACCCTGCTAGCGTTAGCGTAACTGCCCCCTAGGGGGTTAAGACGCGGGGTTGGTCGTGAACGCATTTTTGCAGATGTTGAGGGGATTGGGGCCGATGAAGCTAGCGATGATCGCTGGCGTCGGCGTGTCCGTTCTTGGGTTCTTCATCTACTTGATGAGCCGAGTCGCCTCGCCCCAGATGGAGCTGTTGTACGGCGATTTGGAAAACGGCGATTCCAAAGCCATCCTGGAAAAACTTCAGGCCGAGAAAATTCCCTTCGAAATCCGCAAAGACGGCGGCGAGATTTGGGTGCCGCGCGAACGCAAGGGCGAACTGCGGGTGCGCATGGCCGAAGACGCTATGCCGTCCAGCGGCGGCCGCGTCGCCGGATATGAACTGTTCGACAAGCAAGACGCCCTGGGCACCACCAGTTTTCAGCAAAACATCAATTACGTTCGCGCCATGGAAGGCGAACTGGCCCGCACCATCCGCTCGGTGGATAAGGTCAAGAACGCCCGTGTCCACATCGTAATGCCCGCCCGCGAGGCTTTTTCCCGCGAAAGCACCGAACCGTCGGCGTCGGTCATCATTAAGATGAAGGGCGCCGCTCGGCTTGAACGCGGCCAAGTGCTGGCCATTCAACATTTGATCGCGGCGGCGGTGCCGAAATTAAAGCCGACCCGCATCTCCATCGTCGATGACAAAGGCACCTTGCTGGCGCGGGGCTACGACAACGATCAAGAAGCCATGGCGCAAAACGCCGAGGAAATGCGCCTAGGGACCGAATCGCGCCTGTCGCACACCATCGACGATCTGTTGGAGCGGACCTTGGGGCCGGGCCGGGTGCGGTCGGAAGTATCGCTGGAGATGGACGTCTCGCACGCGGTCACCACCGAGGAAACCTACGATCCCGAAAGCAAGGTTCTGCGCAGCCAGGTCAACGTCAACGAAGACGAATCCAGCACCGAAGGCGAGCCGCCCTCGGTCAGCGTGCAGCAGAACCTGCCCGATCCCAATGCGGCGCAGAATTCCAACAACAAATCCTCGTCAAAGAGCAACAAGACGCAGGAAACCAGCAATTACGAAATCAACAAAAAGGTTAAGAACACCGTTCGCGAACTGGGCGAGGTCAAGCGGGTGTCTGCGGCGGTGCTGGTCGATGGCGTGTACGAAACCGGCGCCGACGGCAAGAAAACATATCGCGAGCGCACCGATAAGGAAAAAGAACAAATTGCCGCTCTGGTTCGCTCGGCAATCGGCTATAATAAGGACCGTGGCGATCAGGTCACCGTCGAATCCATGCAGTTCGCCGGGGGCGAAGATCAATACTTGGCCGACGAGGCGGGCGATTTCATCTTCGGCATGCGGCGCGACTTCGTCGAAAAGCTGGTGTCCAATCTGGGATTGTCGGTGGTCGCCATCTTGTTCCTGCTGTTGGTCCTGCGCCCGCTTATCAGCCGCGCAGTGGACAGCATGCAGGCCGGTCCCATCGGACCCGACGGTCAGCGTCTGATCGCGGGCGAGTTGGGCATGGTGCCGCAATTGGTCGGCCCCGGCGGGGCGCCTTTGCCGGCGCCCGCATTGGGAGGCGAGGAAGAAGTCATCGCCGACGAACTGATCGATATCGACAAAGTCGAAGGACGGGTCAAGGCCTCGTCCATTCGCAAGATCGGCGAGATTGTGGAAAAGCATCCGGAAGAGGCTTTGTCCATCATCCGGACGTGGATGTATCAGGAAGCTTAAGGGGCAGGGAGTGCTGTAATGGCGCGTATGAAGGAAGATTATCGCAGTCTGACCGGCCCGCAAAAGGCCGCGATCTTCATGCTGTCATTGGCGGAAGAGCATTCCGCCAAGCTGTTCGCCATGATGGCGGACGAGGAAATCCGCGAGTTATCGCAGATCATGGCCAATTTGGGTTCGGTGTCGTCCAGCTTGGTGGAGCGCCTGTTCGTGGAATTTGCCGACCAGTTGTCGTCCACCGGCTCGCTGGTGGGTTCGTTCGATTCCA
>CAIYCT010000089.1 GCA_903924765.1 uncultured Rhodospirillaceae bacterium
ACTGATAGCGGGCTGTCCGTTGAAACCAAGTGCGCTTTTGCCAGGAACGGCAACTTTTGGATACACAGCCACGCAGAAATTAGCTACGATGCCATCAAATTCGGACAGATAGGCCGTTCATATGGGAAATGTCGATTTAAGGCTCTGGGATTGGACCAACGCAAACGCTGCGGCGGTCCTGCGGTATCTGCTTGATCGGGATGTTTCCGGTTTCAGCCCATACGCCGCCCCACCGATGACCGAAGGCAAAGCCGCGATGATTGCACAGACCAAAGAGCCGTTGGCGCGGTGGCTGCAAGAGCGGATTGAGGACGAGGAGGCACCATTTGAAAAGGCCGTGACCACTTGGTCAGACATTGAGTGGTCACTCAAGGCCACATCATTCAAGGGTGTCAGTTCTCGGAAGGTTGCGGGTTTCCTCCAAGACCTTGGTGCGGTCAAGTGGGGTGATGGCCGCAAGGTCCAACTGCCACAGCGGTGTGGGGCCAAAGAATCTTATGCTTGGATCGTGCGGGATGTGGCTATGTGGGCCTCAAAATCAGCCAGTGAAATCACCAAGGAACTGGGCCGCTGATACCAGGGGGGGTGGAAACCCGACACTTCGACACATTGCCGACACTTTGAAAACCTCAATGTGTCGGCGAAAACGCCTTTAAGATCATGGTGTTACGGAAAATCCCGACACTTCGACACATTAAACCCAACTTTCTATTAAAATCATCAAATACCAATTCATATACCCCCTCTCTCTTATATTTTTTCTCGCGCTATAAAATAGAGAATAAAGTGTCGAAGTGTCGGGATTGCCTATATCTAATTGAAAATAAACGGAAATTTGCCGACACATTGAGGTTTTCAAAGTGTCGGCAATGTGTCGAAGTGTCGGGAATTTGCCACCCCCACCTGGGAGGTTGGTCAATTTTGTTGACCAGAAAGTAATACAGTGCCATTATCTCGAAATTGCAAAGTATTCCCGGACTAAAAGTGACATAGAGCTTCGTTCCGGTATCGAAACACACGTAAAAAGTGTGTACTCCTTATGCAATTACTATGCCAAGACAATAATCATGCCAACTATACTTGATAAAGTAATGTCAATACTTATTAAGTATTAGATTTCCCCAAAATAAAAATATATTTTGTTGTTGAACACCGAGTCGAGGCGACTCAACATCATTACAGGTTCAATTGATCCACGACGCCAGACGTTCGTTAAGCGATGTGGGCCATGCCGGGGATGATGTGAAAATGATTAAGCGTGTCGTCAGCTATCTCAGGGTCAGCACCGCCAAGCAAGGCCGCTCTGGTTTGGGGCTAGAGGCACAGCGCACCAACATCGAAGCCTTTGCCAGTGCCAACGGCTTCAAGATCGTTGCTGAGTTCATTGAGGTTCAATCTGGCAAAGGCTCGGATGCGCTTGACCGTCGTCCAGAACTGAAAGCCGCTCTCGACCGTGGCAAGCTGTTGGCTTGTCCAGTGGTGGTTGCCAAGCTGGACCGTCTTAGCCGGGATGTGGCTTTCATTTCCAACCTGATGGCGCAAGGCACACCTTTCTATGTTGCTGATCTTGGTCCCGACGTTGACCCGATGGTGCTCCACATCTACGCGGCTTTGGCCCAAAAAGAACGCTTCCTAATCAGTCAGCGAACAAGGCAAGCACTCGCAGCCAAAAAGGCCCGTGGCGAAACCTTGGGCAATCCGAACTTGTGTGAATGCAGGAACATTGACACCACCAACGCCACCGCCGCACGGGGTGCGTCACAAGATGCCCTCGACAAAGCAGTGCTGGTTGTTGTGAGTGATGCGCGGCGCGTCGGTATCGTGTCGATACGCGGCTTGCAAGACCATTTAAACGACATGGGTGTTGGCGGAAAAGCGTGGAGTTACGGTGCTGTGCAGCGGCTTCTTGGTAGGCTCGCGGCCTAAGTATTTGACTTGGATTTGGGGACCAAGACCCACGGCATAGCCGGAAGCGTTGGGAGCGTCGGAGAAGCCAGCGGCGGGGCTGGATCAATGGCGGTGGTGGTGATGGCGGCGGACCCGTACACAGCCCACCAGCCCGAAATATCGGGGCGTCTGGCGTTGGTGTTGTGGGCTGAAGAGGACACAACACCAACGCGCAGACATTGGCGGACCAAGCCAAGAAAAAACATATCACCAGTAAAATTTAATGAAAAGCCGTTTGTTGTACTATGTAAGTGCTATGTAATACATAGTACAACTTAGTGGTATCTTGAGCATTGCTTTCATGCGATAAATAACCTACGTTAATTTTAAGTGTAATACCCCACTTAGCGAGGTTTTTTCAAATGCAACGCACACAGATTTCAGCCTATGTTACCGAGGAGCAAAAGGCCCGCCTCAACATCCTTGCCGCTGCCTTCGATCTTACCGCATCCGGTTGGATTGGCGACCAAATCGACTCCAATTTTCGTACCCTCTATGGTCTCGACGCCAAGGCCCTGACCATGCAAACAGCCATTCGCAACGCCAGCGGTCGGAACACTGTCCGTACCGCAGACGGCAAGAGCCGGAGGGTTGCATAATGACCCCTACAAAAGCACCATGGGACAGCTATCCCGACAGCATGGCCGAACTGCACCCCATTCGGTCCCGTCACGCCCCCCGTTCGCTTGAACTCAAGGACGGTGCCACAGCGCATTACCTCAACCATCACGTTGCCGGGTTCTATGACATGAATGTCAGAAACTTCATTGTCCTTGCCCGGAACAATGAGACGGCCTTGCGCTCTTTCGATATTGACGCAGGGCTTTATATTGAACTGGCAAAAGCCTTTTCCCGGTTGGGTGGCGTCTCTGAGGTCTTCTCTGGTCCCATCCAGATTGATGGCATTGAACTTGAGGCGGGCAGTATCCCCATCTACATGGCGACAAAATCCCTCGCTGGCCGGACCAAGCGGCAAAAAATCGGCATGGTTGCCCGTGGCGACGGCAGCGACGGCACCGACGATGCGGCCCTGATCGTCGAACTGTTCTCGCTGGTCCCTTCGGCACTGGTTGCGGTCAAAGACAAGCTCTTTGTCACCCGTGAAGTTGACGGCATTAACATCACTCTGGACGCTGACCTTGCGCCCCTATTCGACGAAGCCCGATGGAAGACCGTCCCGGTTTATCATAATGGTGACACCCGAATGGTCCTTGGTAGTGATGTTGTCAATGCCAAGACTAACGAGCGTCTTGCAGACCTCATCCTTGGTTCAGACGGCCTAATTCTTTCCGCCGTCAGTCCAGACCGTAAAGACTTCCGGCTTCAATCCTTGAGCACCGTTGATCGTCGGGTAATGTACAGCGTCATGTTGACCCCGGAAGAGGTCGAAATTTTGCGTACAGAGTCCGCCCGCACCGGGCGCGACCAAGGCCGTATTCTTGTCGGAGGTCTTCACCATGTTGCATGAGTTCGCACCCGGCACCAAGGTTGCCGACATTGCCCGGAAACTTGGCCTTGATGCAATGGACATGATGATGGCTATTGAAAATGGCGTCATCACCCGTCGCAAATTTCCCGATGGATCACACACCTTGGAGGTGGCTGATACCCGATACCAGGGTGGGGTTGTCCGGTTGGCCCGGTCAGAGACAATCCTACGCCTGTCGGCAGAAGCCGGTTGCATTTGCGATGCGCCGGATAGCGTCGAGCCGTCCCGCATGGGGCATATGAACGCTTCGGCGTTCAAGGTGCCACCCCGGAATACTTCTTTACCCCAACCTTGGAGCCTACGGCCATGAGCGGTTTTTCCGAGGAACATTTCAGGCAGGTTTCACACCTGTATGTGCTGGTTGCTTTCAGGCATTTCAAGGCAACGGGGGAGTTTCCCCCCCGCACTGAACCTTACATTGAGGAGATGGTGCGGGAGATGGCGGACGTACCGCCCAATAAGGCCCGCTGTCCCGAAACTCTGACCTTGAAGGCGTTGACGGCTTGGCGGTTGGATTTGTCCTACGGGAGGCCACGGCCATGGCTTTAGGCGGACCCCTCATTGTTGGAAACCCGGACCCTCGCATTCGTGGAAACGGAATGCAAACACCCCTTGGCGGTCCTTTTGGTGCAAAAGGCGGACTGCACAAAATCCCCGGTGTTCCTGTAGGCCGTGCCTTGGGTGCTGTCGGTAATTTCGGCGCATCCGACGCCTATACCCATGATCCGCTATGGAAGTACGTAACGGTGCTTTGCCCGTTCAATGGCAATTTTGCTGACTACAGCAATAGCAAGTTGCCCATGAACCCAAGCGGGTGGAGCTTTGCACAAGACAACCCATTCGGAGACGGGAGCCTATCTTGTGTTATGCCTGTGGTATATTCTATGGGTAGTGTTGCTGCTATGAAATTTGCTGGTGACTTCACCGTTGAGTATTTCATCAAGTCCCCGGTTGTCAGTAGCTATATTATGGATACCTATGTTACGGCGGGTACAGTCACCACCCCCGGCATGGCTATCAATTTTTCAACGGCCAGTCCCTATGTCCGGGTCTATGTCGGCAACACCACCAACACTACCAATGTGAAATCCACGGGCCAATGGCCTACATTGGGTATCTGGCACCATTTCGCCGTCACCAGAAAGAACGGTGTCTGGAATGCAACCTTGGACGGTATCCCGCTATTCAAGACGAATACGGCCTGTGCCACGGCGTTGACGGATGGTGTTCTTCGGTTCTGCTACACTTGGAATAACAACGTCTTAATCAATAATTTCAGAGTGACCAACGGGGTTGCCCGATACGTTCCCGGCTCTCCAATCGACGTGCCGCTTGCGCCATTCGCGCTTGCGGCATGAGAAAAATTCTCTTTCTGATCTGAAACCAAATTTTTGAGTACCCAGCCAACATCCCGTTGGCGGGTTTTTTGTTGGAAGGAAGCAAACGCAATGGCGAAAGTAGAACTGCCTAACCTCAACACATTCACTGATAGGTGCGGTAAAATACGACACTATTACCGTAAAGACGTACTATCAGTTGCTTTAAGAGACGATCATCTTCTTGATGATTATTTCAGCCGATGTTGCCCACGGTCTCGATGCCCAATTCTGCCGATTCCGGTGAAGTCGCCCGGGGATTCCGGGATCAAGTCGCCCATGGATTCCGTTTTGATGTCGCCCACCATTC
>CAIYCT010000090.1 GCA_903924765.1 uncultured Rhodospirillaceae bacterium
ACCTATCGGGGACGGGCTCCACAGGATGTTATCGATATGGTGGGGCGGACTGTGTTGGAATGCGACGGCGTCGTTGGGGCTGTCGGTGTCATTCTTGGCGGTGGAGCGCAGGCGGTTTTGTTGTCCATACTGCCCGATCTGCGGGAGTTGGCGGGAATTTTGGGTGGTCGGTTGAGCGTCAGAACGCCGGTAAATGAAGATTTCACCATTTAATGACTGAAGAAAGGAAGAGGGCATGACCGAGGACGGACAGACGAGCGTCAAGGGGCGGGGGCGGATTTACGGTTCGATTACGGAAGTGATTGGCAACACGCCGTTGGTGCGGATCAACAAATTGGCGCAAGAAGTCAACGCCAAGGCGACCATTCTGGCCAAGCTCGAATTCCTCAATCCGTTGGGATCAGTCAAGGATCGCATCGGCTTGGCGATGATCGAGGCGGCGGAACGCGACGGTAAAATCCGTCCCGGCCGCTCGGTGTTGGTGGAGCCCACTTCTGGCAATACGGGAATCGCGCTGGCCTATGTGGCGGCGGTCAAGGGCTACCGTTTGATTCTAGCCATGCCCGAAAGCATGTCGCTGGAACGGCGCAAGATGCTGGCTTTGTTGGGCGCCGAACTGGAGCTGACGCCAGCGCAACAGGGCATGGGGGGAGCCATAGCGCGGGCCAAGGAATTGGTGGAGAAATTACCTCATGCGGTGATGCTGCAACAATTTGACAATCCGGCCAATCCGAACATCCACCGAGACGTCACCGCCGAGGAAATTTGGACCGACACCAAGGGAGAAGTGGACATTTTGGTGGCGGGCGTGGGCACGGGCGGAACCTTGACCGGCGTGGGGCAGGTCCTGAAGGCCAGACGTCCGGGATTTAAAGTGGTGGCGGTCGAACCCGAGGCCAGCCCGGTCCTGTCGGGAGGCAACCCCGGTCCGCACAAGATCCAAGGCATCGGCCCCGGTTTCATCCCCTCCATTTTGGATCGCACCCTGATTGACGAGGTAATTTTGGTGGATAACGACACCGCTTTCGCCACGGCGCGACGGGCGGCGGTCAGCGAAGGAATCCCCGTCGGCATTTCATCGGGCGCTGCCTTGGCTGCGGCGTTACAGGTGGCGGCACGGCCAGAATCGGAAGGCAAGACCTTGGTGGTTGTCATTCCGTCAACCGCCGAACGCTACCTGTCCACGGCTATGTTCGAGGGATTTTAGCGTTTGGTCTCGTCTTGAGCGCAAGGGGCGGTCTCGCCCCGTTGCAACCGATCCAAGCTGACCGAAACCGTTTGCGCCATTTTGGCCGAGCCTTCCGCCAAAGCGCCTACGGCTGCCTCCACGGTAATGCCGGTCAGCGGAATGATAAAGCGCGCGCGGCACACGGCGATAGGCCCTTGGGGGAGTTGTCGGACCGTCCACGACGATTCAATAATGGCGTGATCGTTGGCGATGGCATCAAACTTCTCCATGCGTAGGGCCAACCGATATTGCGGCAAGCCCGAGGAGGTTTTGGCCACGGGTGATTGATAGACATCGGACGCTTTCAGAGTCCGCCATAAGGCATCATCCAAGATTTGGCGGACTTCGTCTTGAAGCGGCGCGGCCCACCGATCGGTGTCCAATACGGTCAAGTTGCCGTTTGCAGTGGATAAAACGATCTCCTCGCGGCGCAAGCGTTCGGGGATCGATATGGGCAAGATTTCCACCAAGAGTGCCGCGCTGCCAACACTCGCTTCTTGGGAAACGGACGCCTTGGTTGACAAGGCATGATAGCGCAAGGGCGGAGAGGTGCTGCATCCGAGCAACGCAAGTGCTGCTACGCCCATCACAAGGTTTCTGATCGTCATGGATTCTGTTCCTTTTTACCGCGAATCAGGGATTCGGGCTGGCGTTCCAGATTATCCGAAAGGGTTTTTAACGAACGCGCCGCTTCCGCCATGCTTTGCAAGGCTTGTCTTGTATCCTGTTGCAAGGGAGAATCCGACGACAGGGTGGAATGCAAATCCTGTACGGTCGTGCGAATTTGCTCAAGACTGTCCTTCACTTCGGGCAAGATGTCCGAGTTGGTGTTTCTAAGCGCAAGGTCCAGTTGTTTCAGGCTGCCGTCCAAATCCGTCATGACGCGATGGGCGTCTTGCGCCAGGGTGTCGAAGGGCACTTTCTCCAACTTAAGTAAAATGGCCTGAACCTGTTGATACAGCTCTTGCAGGTCGCTGGGGACCGTGGGCAATTCAAGAGGAGAGGCCGAGGTATCGAGACGCGACGCTGGCGCGTTGGGAAAAAAGTCCAAGGCGACCAGAGGCTGTCCGGTCAACAAATTGCCTGGCCGCAATTGTGCGCGAAGGCCGCGCTGAACCAGCTCTTCCACAACGTGCACGCGCTGTGAGGGACTTTCGGAATTGGGGGGATGTCCCGTGGGTGCGGTCAAGCGGTCGGGGAATACGTCGAGGATGACCACGGGCGAGTAGTCGCCCTTGCTCTTGTCATACGTCAAGCCGATGGAGCGCACTTGACCCAGTTCGACGCCGCGAAAATCTACCGGAGCGCCAACGGCCAATCCTCGAATTGATTGGTGAAAGCGCAGCATCACGGTCAGGATGTTGCCGTCGGGAGTCTTTAGAGCCTCGCTATGATCGCCCGCCAAGGGAAATAGGGTTCCGTCCGGGGAGGGAATGGCATTGGCGCTGTCTACCGGGGTTTCGAAGGCCACGCCGCCAAGAACGATGGATGCCAAGGATTGGGTGTCCAGTTTTAACCCCCCGGCATCCAGTCGTAGATCGATGCCGCTGGCGTGCCAGAAACGAGAATCTGCGGTAACAAAATGATCGTAGGGCGATTTGATGAACACGCCCAAGGACAGGCTGCGTCCATCCGGGTCCAAAGCAAAACTTTCCACATGGCCGACGGGGATGCGGCGGAAATAAACCGGAGACCCAATATCGAGCGAGCCGATATCGCGGGCCAAAAGTTTAAAGCGCCGTCCCGGCACGTCCGACGCCACCACCGGTGGGCTTTCCAATCCGACAAAGCGGGTGCTGCTTTCGGTGGAGCTGCCGCTATCGACGGCGATGTAGACCCCTGACAAAAGCGTCTCCAGTCCCGAAATGCTTCCGCCCGCCAATCGGGGCTTAGCCACCCAGAAACGCGTGTCTGCCGCTGCGAACTTTTGGGCTTCTTTCAGCAGGTCGATGGTGACCAGAACGCGGGAATGATCATCGGCCAAATGCAAGGCGGTGACTTCGCCGATATCCACGTCTTTGAATTTTACCTTGGTCTTGCCAACCTCGATGCCCTCGGCGGTGGGAAAGCTGACAATGATGGTGGGGCCGCGCTCCCTCAAGGATTGGACGACCAAAGAGATGCCGATCAAGGCGGCCAGCAGGGGAACGATCCAGACCATGGACGGCAGCCACTTTCTGACTTTTTTGATGACTGGTTCGGCGGGGTACAGGGGGGAGGGTGGTTTAGTCATCGGTCTTTTCGTCGTTGTCCCAAATCAGGCGGGGATCAAAACTGTGAGCAGCCAGCATTGTTAACACTACCACCGCGCCGAAAGCAACGGCACCGGGACCGGCTTCGATAACCGCCAGCGATTGAAACCGCACCAATCCAACCATCAGTGCGACAACAAACACGTCCAGCATTGACCATCGTCCGACAAATTCTATGACCCGAAACAACCGCGCCCGTTGTTGACGATTGTGAGGGGATTTACGCCCCACGGAAACCAATAAATAGCTGAGGGAGGCGACTTTCAGAATCGGCACCAAGATGCTGACAAAAAAGATCAGCGCGGCCAATCCTTGCGAGCCGCTTGTCCAAAAATAGACGACGCCGCTGATGATGGTGTCTTTTTGAGTTCCGAAAATGTTCGAAGTCTTCATCACCGGCAGCAAATTGGCCGGAATGTAAAGAATGGCAGCCGCTATCAGCAGCGCCCATGTGCGCGATAGTGAGCCTGATTTTCTGGCGTGCAAGGGGCTTCCGCATCGGGGGCAGGTCTGAATTTCGGGAGTGATCGGGCTTAAGACGCTACAATGCTCACAGCCGATTAGGCCGGATTGGCTGGCGGAGCGATGCGGGGTGTCCTGGTTGGTCATGGCGATTGGCGATTCCACAGTGTCCGCAAGTCGAGCGTTAAAATCGCGGCCAGCAAAACGGTCAAAGCGCCGAACGCCCACAGCGCGATTCCGGGCAACACATGCGCTAAGTGAGAAAGTTTGACCAGCGCCACCAGAACGCCCAACATGAAAACTTCGATCATGCCCCATGGCCGTACCTTTAGGATCATTCGCAAAAGCGGCGCGAACCAAGGTGGGCGGCGACTATCTTCGCGGTTGCAAACAATCAACAACGCCATCGTCGCAACCAAGTCCAGCAAAGGAAAAAGCTGGGTTGTGGCAAAGACCAACAGGGCCATAAGG
>CAIYCT010000091.1 GCA_903924765.1 uncultured Rhodospirillaceae bacterium
AATTCGACGCTTTGTTTTCCACCTCGTGCCGCCAAGCCATGCGCAGCGATGTGGCCTATGGGGTGTTCTTGAGCGGCGGCATCGACAGCTCGCTGGTGCTGGCGGCGTGCAAGGCGGCCAATCCGGATGTGCGCAGTTTCTCCATCGGCATGGCCGAGGCGGATTTCGACGAAAGCGCCAAGGCCGCAGCCGTCAATCGCGCCTTGAACATCGCCGATTCGCATACCTTCACCATGGACCAGGACGCCATCGTCGCCTGTCTGAACGGGGTGATGGCGGCCACCGACGAGCCCCATGGCGACCCGGGCTTCATCAACGCCTATTTTCTGTCCCAATCCTGCCGTCCGTATTTGACCGTGGGCTTGGCGGGCGACGGCGGTGACGAGCTGTTCGCGGGCTATGCGCCGTTCAGCGGGTTGGGCGTGACGCCCATTTTGTCATCCCTGCCCGATCCGGTGATCGCCACGCTCAAAGCCGCCGTGCGGCTGATGCCCGCTTCCGACCGCTATCTGGGCCTGCGCTTCAAGGCGATGGCGATGATGCGGGGCTTCCCGGCGCGCGATGAAGAGGAACGCTTCGCCGCCTGGCTGGCCTCCGATGAGTCCGCCATTCTCGATCAATTGATGAACGTTGCTATTCCGGAATATCCAGAACTGAGCGCCCTGACTCGCGGCGGAACCCGGATGCAAAGGCTGCTGGGCTTCTATCAGCGCATCTTCTTGCCCGAATTCGTCTGCATGCATACGGACCGCGCCGCCATGCGCTTCAGCCTGGAAGTGCGCTCGCCGTTGCTGTCGCGGCCCTTGATCGAGTTCGCCAATCGCCTTCCCGACCGGATGAAGCGCCGGGACGGACAAAACAAATGGCTGTTGCGCCGCTATGCCGAGCAGGTCGGATTGCCGGCCGACATCGTCCGCCAAGGCAAGCAAGGCTTCACCTTCCCGGTGGCGCGGTGGCTGAAAACCGCGCTGAAACCCCGCCTGGACGCGCTGGATGGGCATTGGGCCGACGGACTGATCGACCGCGATATGATCAAACGCTTGACCGCCGAACACCTTGACGGACGCGAAAACCATTATCGCGTTCTGTATCACTTGATCGCCCTGAAAGCCTGGCGGGACCGTTATCCATCAATCCTTACGGAGATCTGATTGTGACCAATGATTTCCACTGGCAAGCCGAATTCGTGGCCCAATCGGCTTGGCGCTTGCTGTCCTTGCAAGATGCCAACACCTTGTCGCCCACCTATGGCTGTTTCCACTACGCCTATTGGCGCGACAAGACCTCGGAATTCGCCGATGCGCGCTTTCAAGAAGCGGGGGCCACCTTGGGACTGCTGTCGCTGCCCGCCTTCGACGGCATCCGCGCCCAATCGTCCGAACGTCTGTACGAGGCCTTTTCGGCCGCTTTGACCAATTGGTCGCGGCAGCAATATCCGGAAGGGGCGTTCGACGAATGGTACAAGGGCGAACGCGGGTTCGCCGCCGCCGAATTCCCCATGATCGCCTATGGCTTGGCGGCCAGGTTCCTAGGCGACTCCCTGAAACCCGATGACCGCCAAATCCTGACCCAGACCCTGAACCGCGCCGCCGCCTGGCTGTCCATCCGGCACGATCTGGTCAAAACCAATCACGAAGCCGCCGCCGCCGCCGCCTTGGCCTTGGCCTGGGACGCCACCGGCGACCAACGCTGGCGCTCCGCCGCCCGCGCCGCCATCGACAATGTGCTATCACGCCAAACCCCGGAAGGCTGGTTCCCGGAAGTGGGCGGCATGGATCTGGGCTATTGCTCGGTTTTGCTCGATTACGTCATGCTTTATACGCTGGTGACCGGCGACGCGTGCGCCATTCCCGCCATGCGCCGCCTGTTCGCCTTCATGCTGCCGCACATTCATCCCGACGGCACCATCTCGCCCGAAGCCGGTCTGTGCCTGAACCCCTATGTCAGCCGAGTGGGATTGGGCTTGCTGTCCGCCCATGATCCCTCCGCCGCCGCCCTGGTCCGCCGCTTGGTGGTCGCCAGCCCCGGGACCGAGGCGTTGATCCCTTATTTGGCCGATGATTTGCGGCTGTGCCGCTGGTCCCATCTGCCGCTGGCGGCGTGGCTGTTGTTCCCCGGTTTTAACGCCGACCCAAGCGCGTCCGACCTCTATCCCTCGGGATGGACCTGGCGGAAGCAGGCGGCCGTCGCCGCCTATCACGGTCCCGACTGGCATGTCTATTTTTCACCGGCCGGCGGCGGCGCGGTGCGAGTCTTTCATCAAGATTGGAAGGTCTGCGAGGATTTGGGTCTGAGCGTCGATTATAACGGTCCCTGGCATAACGGCCAACGGGGCAGCGCCGGATACGATCCCGACCGCGATGTCACAGCGGTCGAAGACGGCTTCAGGATGGACTCGCAGCTGGGACCCGCCAGCTTTTTCTTCCCCGGCTTCATCTTCCGACTGATTCTGCGCCTGGGCTGCGTCACCCCGCTCTCGTCCAAATGGCTGCGCGCCGCCATCGATTTCTATCGCCTGAAGATGCGCACCGCCGTCAATCAATCGGCGGCCCCCATGGCCAAGGGCGCGGGCGATTACGCCTTCAGCCGCACCGTCACGGTCACCGCCGACGGCGTGCGGATCGAAGACGTGCTGACCAGCGCCAAGGAAGCCTTGCCTGCGGGCGCCGTCAAACTGGCGTTTGATCCCCGCCGCGCCATTCCGGTCATAGGCGGCGGGAAATCCTTGCGGATCAGCAAATTCATCACCGCCGATCAAGCGGTGACGATCCAGTGGGAAGCGAATTAGGCGCTAATTCAGCAATTGGCGAATCAACGACGCCAGGGATTGAGCGACAAGGCGCGAGCCGTCGTCGGACAGATGATCGTAATCGCGGAACAGAATCTTGCCGTCCTTCATCGCCCAGCACCACTGGTCGTCGCACAAAGGGGCGGCGGCGTCGAATGTTTTGACATCGACATAATCCGTCAGCACATGGGCCACCAGCTCCTTGTACTCCCGATTTCTGGCGTCGAATTCGGTCCGTTGCAGCGCGCATGGAGCGCGGGGCGCGGCATCGCCCAGATGGAATGGTCGGTCTGACGCCACACAGGTCTTGGGCTCGAAGCCAAGTTCGGGGACGTCCCAAACGAACACCACCTGTTTGTGCGCCGCCACCAGACGATCCAAGGTTTTCCGCATGGCGATTTCGAAAATCCGGCGGGGATCGCGGACGCTGTCATCCCCAACCAGACTCAAGGTCTGATAGACCTTATAGCCGGTTTTCTAGCGGTCGCCGTACAGATAGCCCGGACCCATGGAAGACAGCACCACCACCTTGATGGCCGGGTCATTGACGGCCAGATCAAGCACCCTGCCGATCTGATCGACGCAATCGCGGGGCAAATCGTCGCGGGTCCGTCTGATCCCATAGAACGGCAAGCACGCGCCTTCGCCCATATTGAGGAGTTTTATGTCCCCCTGCTCGGCCAGCCCCCGGTACAGAACATCGCTGTGGGAATCGCCGATCACCATGACCGACGGGATTTTGCTGTTTTGGCTGCAAAATTCCGATTTGTCGGTGACGGTCTGGCGTCTCAGCTCGAAACTTTTGACGTCGTGCTTCCACTTCAATCGGAAAGACAGGCCTCCCTGGCATAACAGCCATAGCCAATGCCCGCAATCCGTCGATGTCGCGCCGATAGCTTGGCGGTGGGTTGGGCTCGCGAGCGGTGGATGCGTCAGGCACGGAAATTCCCGCAAAGTCAATCCATAGGCCCGACCCCAAACGGTGTCACGTGTGCGGAAATTCTATGCGGCGAATCCATATTGGACTAGGTTCGGCCGATGAAGCCGCTTTTTCAGGATGCAAGATGACAGGGCCTGTGATTGAGTTTTTGGATTTTAAGGACGAGAACGCCGATGAATGGATGCGCTTTGTCGAAACCTGCGACGACGCTTGGCTGGGTCATAGCCCCTTTTATATCAATGCCTTCAACAACGAGTTTTCCTTTTCGATCCGGCTGAACGGCGCGTTGCGGGGCGTCTGCGTCCTGGGCTCCTCCCCCCGCCGCTGGGGCGCTTACCTGGAAGGTGTCGGCATGGCCCTGGCCCCAGAGGCCCATACGCAACAGGTGTATGAAGCGCTGAAGAAAAAACTCAAGGACCTTGCCGTCCGCGCCAAATGTCAGGCCGTCGAAATTACCTTGCATCCCATGGCGCCCGCCAACATCAATCGCGCGTTCGCGGACACAGTTCTCAAACGCTGCGGCTTTAGCGATGGCGCACGGTGGCGCCGGGTTTGGGAAATTCATGGCGGCTTTTTTTCGTCCATCGATTTGGACCAGGATCTGGACGCCATCGTTCGCGGTTTCAGCAAAGGCAACAAAGCCAGCGTGAACCGGTGCAAAAAACTGGGTTTTTCCGTGCAAATCGAAACCGGAGAAACGGCGCAACGCACTGCGTGGGACGATTTCGTCGCCATCCACAATCACACCTATCTGCGGTCCGGGGGCCAGCCTTACTCCCAGCAACGGCTGGAGCTTCTGTTCCGTCTGGTGCAAGCGGGCTATTTGACCCTGTTCACGTTCCGCCGCGATGGAATCTGCGTTGCGTCCTTGGTGCTCTCGACGTTCAAGCGCGGCGCCGTCTATTTCGCCGGCGGCGCGCTGGACGAGGCCCGCCAGCAAGGAATCATGGCGTGGGCGCACGCCCAAGCCGCCCACTGGCTACAGCAGAACGGCTACAAACAGTACGGGATCGGCTTTACCATTCCAGCCCTGGCCGAGACCAAGGATGGGGCCATCGGCACCGCCAAAAAAGGCTTTGGCGGCAACAAGTGGCCGATGCTGTGCGGCGAGCTGGTGTTGCGGCCGGTCGATTTTTTCCTGCGCCAATTTCTGCCAGGACTGATCAAATTCGCCATCGAGTGCTGCCGAACGCTCACCCAATCAATCCTTAAGGCCCCCCCTCGACAAGTGGATGCGCCGTGACAAGAAGCAATCTCGATCCTAATTTCAATATAAGCACAAAATATAGGGCCGATATCGATGGCCTGCGCTGCCTGGCTGTTATTGCCGTATTGCTGTTCCATGCCTTTCCAAATTATTTCCATGCCGGTTTTGTCGGCGTTGATATATTTTTTGCAATATTAGGCTATCTGATAACCGGCATTATCCTCGACGAGATGTCGCGGTCTACATTTAAGCACTTGGTCTTTTACGCGAAAAGAATACGTCGCATTTTTCCGGCCTTAATTCTGGTTCTCATGACATCCTTTGGTCTGGGCTATGTGTTCATGATGTCCGATGAATTTGTTCAATAGGGCTCCCACATTTTTGGCAGCGCCACCTTTATTCAAAACATGATCCTGATGCGGGAAACCGGATATTTCGACGTAAGTTCGGAAAAGAAACCCCTCCTTCACCTGTGGAGCCTGGGGATCGAAAAGCAATATTACGTTTTATGGCCCGTATTCCTTTCGGTTATCAGCCGTTTGACTCGCAATCATCAAATAATGACCCTTCTGGTCATAACATTGTCGTCCCTTGCCATCAGCCAATATCTGGCGACAACCCATCCTGAGCATGTCTATTACACAATCATCTCAAGATTTTGGGAATTGTCCGCTGGCGGTCTGCTTAACTACGTACGAATCGGCGCGGACTCATCGATTCTTGTTCGTAAAACCCACGCCGTAAGGCCGGTGATTGGTTTATCGTTGATTGCCAGTCCTCTGCACCGCGACCGTGTGCGTCACGAGTGACCAAAATGGCTATCTATACTTTGATGAACACCATTTGAATGCCTATGGCTCGCAAAAGGTTCTGGATGATTTTTTAAAGTCGGAGTGAAATCACCGCAACCGGATCACTTTGCGAACAAAATTGCGCGCCAAGGCGATTGGAACATAGGCACCCGCCGCCACAAGCGCGAACAGCATATGTCCAGCATTCATGGTCTTCTGAGTTTTGTAGGCCTTGACCATACCACGCCAGACCGCACCGATCCCGTCCGTCCGTGCCGCTTCGACCGCTTTTCGCAGAATATTGAAGGCGATGGCGGCGATATTGTAAATCTGCTTCGGCCAATGCGTTACCGGAATGATCGCCAACGATGCGATATAAAACTCCATCATCTTGAAATATTTAAGATAGGTCGGCAGCGCTGACCAGACGCCGCCGGAATACAGCCGGTACGCCGAGCAATATTCCTGCAAACAATAGCCGTTGCCATGGGTCAGCAAGATCAGCATCATCGGATCATCGCCCACCGGCAACCAGTTGATCAAATTGTGATGGGGCTCTTGCTGCCAATCCAGGCGCCGATACATCCACGAATTAGGATGGACGATGGTGCCGGAAAGCGAATCGTAAAGGCTGAACCGTTCCGGGCACGTCGCCCCGGTCAAACTTTGTTCGGACATCAAATTGCCCGCCTGGTCCACATTGAGCGTCCAATGGCCGCACACGAAAACATCCGGATTGGCGTCCAGGACATCCACTTGCTTCTGCAGTTTATTGACGTCGGTCCAATAATCATCGCCATCGCAAAATGCAATATACTTGCCCTTTGTGTGGGGAACGACCAAAGGCTGAATCTTGTATCCTTGCGAGTATATATTGTCTTTCCGCAGGATCGTCCGAATTATGTTGGGGTACTTCTGCGCATAGGCCAGGATTTTGTCCTGGGTTCCGTCGGTGGACGCATCGTCATGAATGACGACTTCGAACGGAAACTTGGTCCGCTGCGATAGAATGCTGTCCAATGCCTGCTCGAAATACTCTTGGCGCTGAAACGTCACACACATCACGCTGACCAGCGGCGGACCCTTGCTTTGCCAGGTCGCCATGATTTGTTGTTCGTCAAGCATGGTTGGTCGCTTCTTTATCAATTGGGCTCAAGACATACAGGCATGATCCCCGCCACGGCATTTTTCTAACCTCGCCACTGTCATAATCGACGTAAACCACGCGGTCCAGCTTCAAACCGCTTCCCGGCAGATAGGATTCGAATTCCCAAGGCCGATGGATATAGACCTTGCCCTCGACACCGCCGATCTGAAGGGAAAACCAGCCATCGTCCTTGGATCCGATCAGATGCTTGAACAGATTCCGCGCCGCCGCCCGCCATCCGTAATAGCGGGCGTTGAAGCGATTGTTGACGTCAATGAAGCACTTTCCATTGGGTTTCAAGGCCCTAGCGATTTGCTTGAGCGCCAGACATCTGTCCTCCTTGGTCGGAATATGCCCAAACACGTTCCACAGGCTGATCACGACGTCGGCCTGGT
>CAIYCT010000092.1 GCA_903924765.1 uncultured Rhodospirillaceae bacterium
ACCATCGACGGGCTGAAGCAACTGAACGACGCCCTCAATCTGGGCATCAGCGCCACCGAGTTCACCAAAGCCCTGACCAATGCCACCGATCAGGTCCGCATTCAGTACAATCAGGGCATTCAGAATCAGATTCAGGCCATCGAAGATCCGTTTGCGGCTGCCATGACCCAATTGGCCACCGATGCCAACATGATGCGCAGCGAAGCCACCTCGGCGGGGGCCGATATGGTGGCGGTGGAACAGCTTATCAACGACAAGCGCATGGCGTTGTTGCAGCAGCAGGCCACCACTTTGCAAAACTGGATGACCAATCAAGCCTTGGGGTCCACCTCCTCCCTTAGCCCGTCCGCCAAACTGTCGCTGGCCCAATCCAACTTCGCCACTGCTCTGTCGGCGGCCCAGCAATCGCCCGATCAAACGGCGGTGCAGAACCTGACCTCTGCCGCCGATGCCCTGTTACAGGCCGGACAGGCCATGTATGCCTCGTCGGCCAATTATGCCTCGCTGGAGCAGATGACCCGCACCACCCTGACCCAGTTTGCCAAAGGGGTCGGATTGCCGGGCTTTGCCGCTGGCGGTGAGTTTGGCGGTGGGGTGCGCATTGTGGGGGAACATGGCCCGGAGCTGGAATTTACCGGGCCATCCCGCATTCTGTCGCACGAACACTCCAAGGCGCTGTTGGCCGGTGGCGGTGGGGATCATCAAACCGCCGCCGAAGTGCGGGCCTTGCGTCAACAGGTGGCCCAGTTGCAGCAAGCCTTGGTGGCGGTAACGGCGCAAAGTGGTGTGGCCATCCGGGATGCGGTGATGCAGGGCGTTCAGTATCAAGGGGATGCGGCCCGCGCTGCCGGTCGCTTGGCGGCGGCACCCGGTGCGGCCAAGGTGGCCCGGCGATGAACATCTTTCTGGTGGAGATCACCGCCATCTCACCCGCCGGATCGCTGGTGACATTACGTTATTCGTCGGGGGCGGCTTACATGACCCAGCCCTCCGAAACCCCACCCAACACAGCCTATGAAGCCCGGCTGCTGTCGGCGGGTAATTACGAACGCCATGCGTGGCAACGGGACACCACACGCGGGGCGGCCCAGATCGGCTATGGCACGGTGGAGATCGACAACAGCGACGGGCGGCTGGATCAATACCGCGATTATGGCTTTGACGGCCAAAGCCTGACCATCCGGTTTGGCGACAGTGCCGCCGCGTATCCGTCCGGCTTTACCACCTTGTTCTCCGGGACGGTCGAGGCGCTGGTGTTCGGTTGGCGCACGGTCACCGCCTTGGTGCGGGACATGCTGGGGGAGACCTTCCAACTGCCTATTCAGGCCGTGACCTATGGCGGCAGCAATTCCGGGGCGGTGGGGGTGGACGGGCTGCCCACGGATTTGCAGGGCAAGTACAAACCGATCCTGCTGGGGCAAGTGCTGAACATCTCGCCGCCTTGCGTCAACACCTCTACCCTGATCTATCAGATCACCGACCGGACCAACATCGCCATCGGGGCGGTGAGCATCGCCAAGGTCTATGACAAGGGCGTGGCATTAACCGCCGGGACGGTGCAGACCTCTCTGGCCTTGCTGATATCTACCTCGCCCACGGCGGGAACCTATAATGTTTATGACGGGCCGGAAGGCTGCTTTATCCGGCTGGGATCAACGCCACAGGCCAATGTGACGGTGGATGCGTCGGAAGGAACCACTGCCAGCAATACCGTCGCCCAGATCGTCAGCCGCATTCTGACCGGGCCGGGCGGGCAACCCGCTGCCAGCATTGCCGGGGCGGCCAATCTTGATCGGTTATCGTCCGGGCCGGTGGGCATCTGGATCGACACCGGGGGCGCACAATTGGGCGATGTCATCAATCAGGTGTTGATGTGCTGCAACGGCTATCTGATCGACAGCCGGGCCGGTGGGTGGGCGCTGGGAGCCTTGCAGGCCCCAACCGGCACGGCCAATGCCACCATCAGCGCCTATCAGATCAAGGATGCCAGCGGCAACGGCATCAATGTCATCACCGCCAACGATTTGGGCAGCGATGCCCCCACCACCAGTTCCAACACCCCCGCCGTCACCTTGCCGCTGTACCGGGTGATTATGAACTACAGCCTCAACAACACCGTTCAGACCGAGGCTGACATTGCCGGGGCCGGATTATCCCGGCTGGGCTTTACCAAACAGCAATACCGGCAAGTGGACGTGTCCAATCCCGCCATCAAGGCCATTCATGCCCTGTCGCCCATGGTCACCTTTACCTCGCTCTTTCTCAACCAAGCGGACGCACTGGCCGAAGCCAACCGCCAACTGTCCATGCGCTCGGTCCATCGGGACGTGATCGAACTGGTGGTGGACCTCACCGATGGTCTGGCCATCGATCTGATGATGAATGTCCAATTGGCCATTCCGCGATTCGATTGGCTGTCCAAGCTGTTTGTCGTCATTGGGATCGTTGACGATCTTGGCTCCACCAAGAATCCCGCCAAAACCACGCTCATTCTTTGGGGGTAATTTATGATGCTACACAAGATGTTTAAGACGGGCGCTGCCCGCACCAGCCCCATATGGGCTAACTTTGCTATAGCGGGGCTGCTGCCCCGATCCCCGCTTGGAGGCACGGCCTCCAAACCTCGATTCTTTAATAAAAATAAAGGGGGTTTTGGGGTTCACCCCAAACGGGGCTATGGGGCGGTAGCCCCATTCATGGGCCTGCTGGCGATCCTTCTGCTTGCCGCCAATTCAGCCCAGGCCACCAGCCTGTGCAATGTCAGCATCACAACTGCGCAAACGGGTGTGATTCAAACGGCGGTGGCTGGGTTTGGCAAGCCGCAGGCGCTGTCCATTCAGGCCAAGTTTGCTTATGTGGCCTCGGCGGCCACCAGTGCCGATGTTTATGTACAAACCACCATCGACGGGATAAATTGGGTCGATATAGCAAACTTCCATTACACCACCTCCAGCGCCCTTCAGTTGGTCAATGTCAGCGGCATGAATCCCGTGACGGTTCCGGCCAACTTCACCGATGGCAGCATTGCCGCCAATACGGTGCTGCAAGGGATTCTCGGCGATCAGTTCCGTTGCAAGATCACCTCCGTGGGCACTTACGGGGCGGGCACCACCTTGGCCATCGACATCAAGGCCCGGTAGGCTGCGATGGCGAACACCAGCAGCAACATCCTCATCGCCATGAAGAACTATGCGGATGTGAACGCCTTTTTTGCCCCGGTGTTCAACACCTCCGCTTATCCGAACGGGTTGGGATTATGGTCGGCGGACACACCGCTGACCAATTTGCAAAACCGCTTTCTGTCCATCAAAAGCCGGACGCTGGATTGCGTGCCGGATTCCACCCAGTTTGTGATTGATCTGGGCACCACCCGCGACATCGAGGTGGTGGTGATCCCAACCCATAATCTGCTGACCGCCACCTCGCCCACCGCCACGGTGACGCTGTATGCCGATGCGGCCTTGACCCAGATGGTCGCCAGCAAAAGCATCAGCGTTTATCCCTCGGTTTATTCTTGGGGATCGCTGGCCTGGGGGTCGTCGTCATGGTGGGCCGGGACGGTCAGCCCGGAAGATGCCTCGGCCTATCCGCAGCCAATCCTGTTTATCTGGCCCACGCCCCAGCTTGCCCGCTATGTGAAGGTTCAGATCAACGATCCGGCCAATGCGGTGGGCTATATCGAGCTGTCCCGCCTGTTTGTGTGTCCCGGCTATCAGCCCTCGGTCAACATCAAATACGGTGCCCAATTGGCGGTGGCCGACGACACCATCGTCACCCGCAGCATGGGCGGGGCGGATTATTACGACCAGCGGCCCCACCGCCGCACCATGGTCATGAGCATTGATTATCTGCCGCAGAACGAAGCCTTCAGCCAAATCTTCGATGCCGAGATCCGCATGGGCACCAGCGGGCAAGGGTTTGTGGCCATGTTCCCGGCGGACGGCACCAATCTGGCCCGCACCTCGTTCTTGTTCACCTTTGCCAAACTGGACCCACTGACCGCCGCCGCATACGGCGTGTCCGGGGTCTCTCTCGCCTTGCAGGAGGTCGTCGCTTAAAATGTCCATGACCTATACCGTCAACGGCAATGCCTACACCTTCCCCGATATGTTTACCGGGTATGGCTATGTCACGGCATTCCCGGCCCTGATCGGGGATTTTATCGCCCAAGCCGCCTCGACCCTATCCGCCGCTTCGGGCAGTTCCACCTTGGCCCAGAACTGGGCCGGTCAGCTTGGCGGCAAGGTGGCTGGCACCGATTGGTCGGCCAAAGAATATGCGGTGGGAACGGATATCCGTGGGATCGCGGGTGGTGGCTCGGCCAAAGATTGGGCCACCTATACCGGCGGGCCGGTGGATGGCACCAGCTATTCCGCCCAGTACATCGCCCAAGCGGCTGCCGCTTCGGCTATTTCCGCCGCAAGCTCGGCCTCCAATGCCGCCAGTTCTGCCGTCACCGTGCAAAATTTCCTCACCACCATGAGCGGCACCTCTACCACCAGCCTGACCATTGCCACCGGCAGCGTCACCTTGACCACCGGGACCAATCTGAACTTTGCGGTGGGGCAGTTTGTGACCATCGCCAATACCGGCACTCCCAGCAATTACCTGCATGGTCAGGTCACAGCCTACAATGCCGGAACCGGAGCTTTGACGGTAACGGTGGGCGATACCGGTGGCAGCGGCACCTTTGCTGCTTGGACCGTTTCAGTCTCCGGGTCGCGGGGAACCATCGGGGCCACCGGTGGATTGAACGGCCCTGCCACCACCATCGTGGGCTACATGCCCACTTGGGCCAACACCACCGGCACCTTGCTGGGAACGGGAATCCCGGTGATGTCGGCGGCGACACAATGTTTGTATTTAGGCCCCAACATGCCCGCCACGGCCTATAATTACTCCACCTCGTTCGGCGACACCAATTCGCTGGCCAATGCTCAATGCACCATCTTTGGGGCGGGCAACAGTACCGGAACCAGCGGTGGCAATGCCATCTTCGGCAATCAAAGTTCGGTATCAAGTTTAGGCTGCTTGGCGGTGGGGTCGCAAAACACTGTCGCCAGTCCGTTTGGGACAGCGGTGGGATATAATCACAATCTCAGCGGCACTGGACCGACCTTGGCCTTTGGGGTTGCCTGTACCTCGACTGCAAACAGCCATAGCTTGTTGATGGGATACGCGGCATCCACTTCGGTGGGCAATTCCATCGTCATCGGGCGCGGGGCGGTCAATTACACCTATTCCTGCGCCATTGGTCAAAACACTGGCGGCGCACGTCCATGGTCGGGCAGTTCATTGTCGTTCGCCACCACCTCGCCATGGAACTCTTCCGGGCCATCCAGTGGGCAATATGCCCAATCCGCCCGTATCTTGATGACCCAGCAAACCAGTACTGCCACCGCCACCGAATTGTTTACCGATGGCGCATCAGGCCGGGTCAATGTGTTAAATCCCCCCACCAATGCTTTGCTGACCTGCCACGGCTTTGTGACCGCCCAAAGCGGCACCAGTTGCGCCGTCTGGGAAGTAAAAGCCGCCATTCAGCGGGCTGCCAGCGGCAATGTGGCACTGGTCGGCACGCCCACCGTGACCTCGCTGTTTACCAGCGGCACCGTCACCGGCTGGGCGGTGGCCCTGTCCGCCGACACCACCAATCAAACCTTGAAGTTCGCCGTCACGGGATCGGCAACCCAGACCATCAACTGGCTGGCCCGGTTGGAAGCAACCGAACTGGCAATGTAGGGAGAAAAACATCATGGCATTAAAGGTCGATCTGGCCACCAGCGACATGGGCATTCCGTTCGCCGGGGCCTATGCCAACATCGAACGCTATGTGGGCGATCAG
>CAIYCT010000093.1 GCA_903924765.1 uncultured Rhodospirillaceae bacterium
ATCCGCCTTCTCATTCTGACCGGCTGCCGCTTGAGCGAAATCATGACGCTCAAATGGGAACATGTTGATACAACAGCCCACGAACTGCGCCTGCCCGATTCCAAGACCGGGGCAAAAACCATCCATTTCGGCCAGATGGTCGCCGATATCCTGGAGAAAATCGAGAGGCTAGATGAAAATCCGTGGGTCATCATTGGCAAGAAGGAAGGAAGCCGCCTGACAGATTTGCAGCATCCATGGCGGCGCATTCGGGCCAAGGCTGGTCTCGATGACGTGCGCATCCACGATCTGCGCCATTCCTTCGCCAGCGGTGCCCTCGCCCTTGGTGAAGGCTTGACGATGATCGGTAAACTGCTCGGTCACACTCAGGTACAGACCACAGCCCGCTATGCTCACCTCGCCAATGATCCGGTCAAAGCTGCGGCGGGCAAGGTTTCGGATACCATCGGCGCGGCGATGATGGGCAGATCACACGACGCGCTAAAAACGAATTCTTGACTAATTACCCCCACTAGTAAAGAGTTCGTTCTTATGGAGTTTGCGTAGGAACGCTTTCTTTCTCAGCCCCGACGGATACACCAACATGCAACGAACCACGGGACGGTACGAACGCAGCATTGCCGGAAGTGAAGCAGTCTCCGCTTTCGTTCCCCTTCCCTTGCCCCCCGTGCCCCCCCCCGCTTGTCCTAGACGGCAAAATCAACGAACGGCTATTTGCCGCCGAACAGGCACTGGCGAGACTTGACCTTGCTGGCGCCATGGTGCCCTCCCTTGATTGGTTCCTTTACGCCTTTGTCCGTAAGGAGGCGGTTATATCCTCGCAAATCGAAGGCACCCAGGCATCTCTCATCGATCTTTTGGTTTTCGAGTCCGATGACGCTATCGAGCCGAACGCCGATGTCGAGGAAGTCTGCAATTACCTTGACGCCCTCGCTTTCGCCCGAACCGAACTGAGCAAGCAGGATGGGCTCCCCCTATCCATGCGCCTTCTCAATGAAACCCATCGCCGTTTAATGAAAGGCGTTCGAGGCGCTAACAAGCAACCGGGTGAAATCCGCCGCAGCCAGAATTGGATCGGCGGCTCTCGCCCTGGCAATGCCGTTCACGTCCCCCCGCCACCACTGATGGTGCCCGATCTGCTTAGCGACCTGGAACATTACATCCATACCGACGATAGCGTTCACCCCAAACTGGTACGCGCAGGACTTCTGCATGTGCAGTTTGAAACGATTCATCCCTATCTCGACGGCAATGGTCGCATCGGACGTTTGCTGATTGCGCTGCTTTTGGAGCAATGGGGATTGCTGTCGGCCCCCCTCCTCTACCTGAGCCTGTTCTTTAAACGGCACCGTGAAGAGTATTATCGCCGTCTCAATGCTGTACGCCTTCAAGGCGACTGGGAAGGATGGCTGGATTTCTTTTTGGACGGCGTGGCGACCATCGCCGACGAAGCCGTCACCTCGGCACGGGAGATTTTTATTTTGGTCAGTCAGGATCGCGCCCGTGTCCTGGCCCAGGAAACCACGTCTGTTTCGACGGTACGTCTGTTCGAACATCTATCCGATCATCCGATCGTCAGCGTAGCCTCGGCCATAAAGTTGTTGAATACCAGTAAACCGACCGCCACACGGGCCGTTGAAACTCTCATCGCTACTGGCGTTCTGGTCGAAACAACCGGCAAAAAACGCGACCGCAGCTTTGCCTATCAGGCTTATCTGGACAAATTGCGCACGGGCACC
>CAIYCT010000094.1 GCA_903924765.1 uncultured Rhodospirillaceae bacterium
ACTGATAGCGGGCTGTCCGTTGAAACCAAGTGCGCTTTTGCCAGGAACGGCAACTTTTGGATACACAGCCACGCAGAAATTAGCTACGATGCCATCAAATTCGGACAGATAGGCCGTTCATATGGGAAATGTCGAATAAAGACTGTCGCAGCGAGAGATCGTCTGTTTCACATAGCGGGGCAACACATTGGTGACATCCGAGACGAGGCGAACGATGTAACGCATCAAGCTCATGGTCGGATAAAACTGACCATAGGCAATGGTTTCGCCCGCCTTAAGAACCGTCATGGCGCACTCCACATTGTCATTCATATTATTCAAATGCGCGAGCCTAAGCGAGACGTTGTCCCTGACCTTGAATCCGCTGGCTTGAAAGCTGACGCCAGAGACGGAAAGCTCCACCAAAGGAAACGCCTTCTTGCCGATCAGCACCACCAAACCTTCGCCAATCCGGTGGGCCTTTGGGGGGATAATGAGCTTTGCGGGCCTTCAAGGTGACGGAAATGGCGTTCCCGCAAGCAACACCCTATACTCATTTCCTACGCTGTTCGTATCCCAACATGAGGGGGATTGTCAACCTACACCCATTTTTTCCAGAGAATCCGCGACAAGCCAGACAGATCTTTATCCTCGCACGAATTGTTGCCATTAAGATTTCATGACAAGTAGGGTTTCTTTCTACAGCCGATAAATTAGGAGTGCTAGACTTAGCGCCTTGCTTCACAACCGAGGTGTGAAATGGCGTTGCGTATCAAAAGCATTAAGATCCCCCTTTTCAGCCTTGTCCTTGTCGCCGCCGTTGGTTTGATTGGCATATCCCTCTACAGCACTTGGCTGGTCAAGCAAAACGCACTTGACGCGAAGCTCGCTTTGGTAAAGGAGCATGCACAATCTGCCCGCACAATCGTTGATGCCTTTCATGCCAAAGCGGTCAAAGGCGAAATGACCGATGATGAGGCGAAGACGGCGGCCGCAAACGTCCTTCGCACCATGAAATGGGGCTCTAGCGGCTATATCTTCGTCTACGATTTTACTGCCACCTCCATCGTCCATGGCGGTATTCCCAGTCGGGAAGGAAAAACCTGTCCAATTCCGCCGACAGCCCGTTTCTGAAGAACTTGCGGGACTATTTTGAACGTGCGGACGCGGCCAATCGCCAGCAATGCCTGACCATATTTAACCCCATTCTGGGGCAGTTGGACGCCAACGGAAATACCGATGTGACCGCTCGGCTTAAAGCCGCCCTTGGCGTGTAATTCTAGTATTTAAAGCTTTCGATCGAGGCAAAACCCTTGAAGGGCCAGTATCCTATTTGGGTCCATCGCCCGTCCGGGGCTTTGGTGAACAGGCTTGATCCGGCAGCGGGTGGTTGCGCGCCCAGCGCTTGTTCCAGCGTTGGAGACGTGGTGATGACGTAAATGTGGGTCAACGACGGGTTGGACAGCTGGCGCTTTGCGTCGGCGTCGCCATTGAACACCGACAGGCCGCCGACGACGGGGGCTTGGAAGCCCAAATTCCAGCGCACGAAAACGGTGAAGAATCCGCTGCCCCTGGGGTCTGCCACCAGCAACTTGGCATCGGCGGGGATCAGGGGCGTCATGGCGTGGACAGACTCGCGCACTTGGTCCTTGGCAGGATTGATGTCGAAGCGCAGATAGGGCAGGGCCAGGATCGGTCCCGCCACCACCAGAATCACTCCGCCCGCTTTGATCCGAGACAGCGCCGATTGCAAGGGCGAACGCTTGCTTTGATGCCACCAGTGTCCGGCGACCGAGGCCAGGGCGGCCATTTGCAACAGCCCCAACTCGGTATGGTAGCGCCAGAACGAAGCGGCGCTGCGGCCCTCATAGCCCAAGTAAACCGCCAGATAGACCCAGGTCAGGAAGGCGGTGAAGCCCCAAAACAATGCGGTAAAGACCAAGGCCAATTTCTGTTCGCGGACTTTGATCAGCGCGGCGACGGTCAGGGCGAAGGCAAGGGCGAAATATCCGCCCTTGTTGGCGACGACCGTAGCCATGTGCGAAAAGGTTTCGGGCAGAGACGACCATTGCCATTGGTCAAAGGCGGCGATGGGCATTTCGCCGCCCCCGATTTTTCCCACCTGATGACGCCAAGCCAAATAAAACAACGCGGCGCACCCAATCACCGGGATCAACCGCAGCAATGCCCGTGGTCTGGTGATGACGGCAAGGCCGATGCCGCCCAGCGCCAAGGCCAGCAGCACCAGATTGGCTTGCTTGATCAGGACCAGCAACGTCACCGCCACGATGGTTTGGATCAATAAAGGCCGACCAGGCGGAGCTTCCGTTTCCACCAGACGCAGCATCAAAATCACCGCATAAGCCAAGGATAGGGCGGTGGCGCAATCGGCATAATTGCTCAAGACCAGGCGGGGCACGAAGGCGGGACACAGCACTGTCGCAGCGGCCACGGCCAATCCGGCCGCGCTCCAATCGAGGCGTCCAGTTCTGGCATCGCCGACAAACAGGCGAACCAGCGTCAGGGCGAACATTCCCAGCATAAGGAGGTTGAAATGATCGACGGCGGTCTCCGGGACAGTGCCGGTGATCTTGCCGACCAAATACCCGATTAGAGCGTCGGCATAAGGGTAGGATGGAAAGATGCTGTCGCTGACCGGCATGCCGGGGCCGGGAAAGTGATCCACAATCAGCAGATAGCGCAGATTGGGCAGCCATTGGGCAAAGTCGTCGTTCTCTGAACTGGTCTGCGCCATGATCAAGACGAAAATCGGAGCGAGCAGCGCCAGAATCTTGAGAGCGCCGGGTGAAACGACAGAGCGCCCGTCTCGATAGAGCATCACGGCGGATAGCAGGCCCACGCCAGCAACCGCACACGCGATCACGGTGAAGGGAAGCGTCGTCAGGCTGCCCGCAACCACGAACACGCTGACTGCCGCGCCCCAGCCCACCAAGAGGTCGGCTTCGGGCAGGCTTGCATCATCGGGGCCGCTGAACCGCCGAATGGCGGTTCCGATCAAGGACAATCCGGCGGCCACCACGAGAAAGGCTAAAAATTCTTCAAATTGACGAAAAGAAGGAGGAACATGGGACCAAGCCCCGACCCATTCGGAAAAATGCATGCTCAATAACCCTATGACTTTTTATAGCGGGGCACTGTGGCACTGGGTCGAATTCTTGTCCATCTTTGTCCCGCATTCCGCCACTTCGGACTTAAGAACTATAGCGATAGCCATAGGGCGTGCCGGAGCAATGAATTTGTAAATCTTTTAAATCCAGGTAGAGTAAAGAAAGTTGAAATTCTGATCTGGGCATCATGGCGTTATGGCAACCTGCCTTTTCTTTCATTGAACTCGCTAATCGTACGGATCGGGCCGACGAACTTGCGTCTCTCTTTCAAGAAAGCGTCAAGAGATTCGGTTTTGACAATATGGTTATTGGGGCGCTGACCAACCCCAAACAATACGGCTCCGACGATCCTGCCTTGCTCAATACATTCTCTGAACAGTGGTCCGAGCATTACGCCAAATCAGACTATTATAAAATAGACCCGGTTGTTCGCAATGTGGCGACCCATACCATGCCATTCTTGTGGAGCAAGATGACTTTGGAAAGTCGTCAGCAGAAAGTTATTTTGCAAGAAGCTGGTGAGATGGGAATGACCGACTGAGTCAGCATCCCTGTGCATGGGGCCAATCATGATTTGTTTTGCGTCAGTTTGGGAACCGACAGCAAGGAAGCGGCGCTTCAGGCGCCACTCGATCAATTGAGATTGATGACGGTTCATTTGCAATCAAGTTATTTGCGCTTGGCCAACGATAAGCCCAAAGAGGAAATCGTGTTGCCATCCTTAACGGCGCGGGAACGGGATTGTCTCAGTTATTGCGCCCTGGGCAAAACGTCTTGGGAAATCGGTCAAATTCTTGGAATTTCCGAGAAAACCGTGGACTTCCATATCAGCAATGCCTCGGTCAAATTGGATGCGAATTCACGCATATTCGCCGTCGTGAAGGCGTTGCGACACGGACTCATTTTGCCGTAAAAATCAACTGGGAAGCCTCCCAGTACCCCAAAATACGCGTTGATGGTTTTCTACCTGCACCATATCACAACCGATTGCAGGTCGCAGATGATACACGAAATTACATGGGCCAATGCCCATCTCCATCAAGGCGCGCTCTACGATTCTCACCGTCTTCGCCACAAGATATTCGTTGATCGCACCGGCTATGACGTTCCCACTTTCGATGGGGCTGAATACGACCAGTTCGACACACCGGCGACGGTGTATCTGGTTCATCGCGGCGCCACTGGCGCGGTGGATGGAATTGCCCGCCTGGTGCCCACCTCCAGGCCTTATATGATTCAAGAGCTGTGGCCGCATTTGATCTACGGCGCGCCTCCCAGCAATCCCAAGATTTGGGAAGGGTCGCGGTTTGGGGTTGACCGGTCTTTGCCGCCGCAACAACGCCGCGAGGTCAGCCGGAAACTGGTGGCCGCCTGTCAGGAATTTGGATTGAAGCGCGGCATCGATGCCATGATCGTGCTGATGCCGCCCTTTATTCTGCGCACGGTGATTGAAGCCGCCGGGTGCGTTTTGTCAGCGATGGGACCGGTCAGCTCGTTGGGCAATATTCCGGTCCAAGCCGCCAGCGTTGAAATTTCCCTACAGCAACTCCAATCCATTCGGTCCAAGGCGGGGCTGGATCAGCCGTTGCTGGACGCCAAAGAAGCCCAAGAAGCCGCCTAATCATCTCCAAAATTTGTTCCCAAACAGTTCGTTATGGAGGTCAGCATGTCACCCTCTTGCCAGCTTACATCGTCTTTTCAGCTTCACCGCCGTATCGCCGGGAAGCTTCAGTCCCTTCTTCGCGAAGCTCGGGCCGGCCAACTGCCTCAGTCGGTCTTAAGCGCCATCGCCGAGGCCGCGGAACTTTGCGACGCAAGCCCGGTTTTGGTCGAAGCCGAAGCCAAGGGCCAACACATGTACCGAGCCTAAATTAATTCTTACAAGGAGAGCGAACCATGACCACATGTAATTTGCGCAGGTTGACAAGCCGGTCGGCGACGGAAGAAGCGATTGTCGCCGCTTTGGACGGAGATGGCGCGGTGATTATCGAGGATTTGGCCAAGGGCGCCCTTGCCAACGACGTGACGGAACAACTGTCACCGTGGTTCAATGACACGCCTCCCGGCGACGGATTGTTCTTTGGACGCCGGACGGTGCGGTTCGGCGGCGTCATCACCAAATCCACCGCCAGTCATCAAATGTGCCTGCATCCTTTGGTGTTGAGCGCGGTGGAGAAGATTTTACTGAGGTCGTGCACCTCGATCCAACTGAATCTGTCCCAGGCCATTTCCATCGGAGCGGGAGAGCCTGAGCAAATTCTGCACGGTGACGATGAGATGTGGATGGCCCCTCGCAACGGAACCGAATACATGATCAACGCCATGTGGGCCTTGACCGATTTCACCAAGGAAAACGGTGCGACGCGGATTGTGCCGGGCAGCCATAAGGGGCCCGTCCGCCGCATGGTTGATGAATCCGAATTGACCTATGCGGAAATGCCTGCCGGTTCGGTGGTGTTATGGTGCGGTTCGGCTATGCATGGAGGCGGAGCCAACACGACCAAGACCAATCGATCCGGCGTTGTCATGAGCTATTCCTTGGGTTGGTTGCGTCAGGCGGAAAACCAGTATTTGGTCGCGCCGCCCGATGTGGCCCGCACCATGCCCGCGCGGCTGCGCGATTTGATCGGCTATCAAATTCACGAACCCAATCTGGGGCATTTCGAAGGGCAAGATCCCCGTCTGTTGTTCGAAGACGGCGCCTTGGCGCGGCCATTGCCATTCCGCGATCATCTGCCCCAAAGCGCCAAGGAAGAGTTGATCGCCTATTATTCCCAAGTTGCGGCGGAATAAGCTTAACACGGCAACAGTCCCTGCACACCTATCAGTTTTGCTAGGTTACAGAAAGGGGCTGTTGCCGCACTGTTGCGTCGGGGTTGGAATGCGGTGAACGCTAGAAATGCCCGCATTTCCAAGTTTAGTCATTCTGTTTAGGAGGCCCGACGATGAACGCCGAAGTGAACATGCCATTACCAGTCCCCCCTCAGCACGCGTTAGCCGCCTCCATTGGCTATCTTGTTTTGGAAGCGCGCCGGGAAGGCTTTCCTCTGATCGCGCATCTCCTGGAAGTGGCGCTGTACGCCATCGAGAATTATTCCGAGAATGGTCGTGCCTCGCGCTACAACATGGGCAATATGTCCACGTGATCTTAGTCTGTCGCATTGATCTTTCGGGATGATCGATGCCTCTGTCGGTCTTGCCCCTGGTCCCCAGATGAAAAAAATCTAACATTTTCGCTCGGCGCAAATGTTAGATTTGTTTCCATGGTTCAACATTTAGGTGGACCACTCGGGCGGACAAGATAGGCACATGGCAAAATTAAGACCAATGGATGATGACGATTCGCTTGTCGCCGACATCCCCAAGGGGGCGAAAAACTATATCACACCCAAGGGGCTGCGGGCCTTGCATGAGGAATTGCAGTTTTTATACAGGACCGAACGGCCGAAGGTGGTCGAAGTGGTTTCCTGGGCCGCCGGAAACGGCGATCGTTCCGAGAACGGCGATTACCTTTATGGAAAGAAAAGACTGCGCGAAATTGATCGCCGCATTCGTTTCCTGACCAAACGCATTGAAATCGCGGAAGTTGTCGACCCTTCCAGACAACCCAATCGGCGCCAAGTTTTTTTTGGCGCGACGGTGACCTATGTCAATGGCCGGGATGAGGAAATCACCATAACCATTGTCGGCATTGATGAAACGGATATGGATCGGGGTCATATCAGCTGGGTGTCGCCGGTCGCTCGGGCCTTGATGCGCGCCAAAAACGGGGACGCGGTGGAATTCAGAACTCCAGCTGGAACCGACACGTTGGAAATTATAGGCA
>CAIYCT010000095.1 GCA_903924765.1 uncultured Rhodospirillaceae bacterium
CGGCGCACTCCAGCCCGAACGCCTTGGGCATCATCGATCCGACCCAACCCGATCAACGCTTCCTGTTCGTCAATGACGCCCTGCTCGCCTTGACCGGCAAACCGGCGGGCCAGTTGGCCGGAACATCCTGGCGCAACCTCCATCTCGACAACCTGGATCGCCAGAAGGTGGAAGAAGCAAGCGCCGGCATTCAGCACCACCAGCCCATCGATCTGAATATCAGGCTGACCGGCATCGATGGCGATCCCAGGATCGTTCGCGTCAAAGGCGCTCCCGTCGTCGCAAATGATGGCGCGATCAGCGCGTACACGATTTCCTATTACGACCTGACCGCCGAAAAGCAGAGAGAAGCCGTTGAACGGCAGCGGGAGAAGTTGATCTCCCTTGGTCATCTTGCCGGCGGCGTGGCTCATGAGCTGAACAACATCATTCACCCCATCATCAACTATGCCAAGCTCGCCAGGAGGACGCTGAGCACCGATCCCGCCCGCGTCGAACGCTATCTCGACGGCATCCACTCTCTGGGGCTCAAGGCAGGCGAGATCGTCCATAAGGTCTTGCTGTTCGCGCGGCCCCAGCCACAGGCGCGAGGCCCGATCTGCTTGGCAAACACCGTGGCCGAGGCCGTAGACCTGATCCGCACTCGCGTCCCGCCCACCGTATCGCTCACGCTGACGGTGGCGGAAGGCTCGACCGGGCTGGTGCGCCTCGGGAGCGTCGAAATCACCCAGATCGTCACCAATCTCCTGCTGAACGCCGTTCACGCCGTGCCCAAGGACGGTACCATCACCATCGCCGTGACTGCGGTGGACATCGGCGCCGATTTCAAAGAAGCGGCGGTGCCGTCCCCAGGGCGGTATCTGCGGCTGACGGTGATCGACACCGGCCACGGCATGGATCAGGAAACCCAGCGTCGGCTGTTCGAGCCCTTCTTCTCGACCAAGCCCATTGGCGAAGGCACTGGTCTTGGGTTATCGGTGGTCTACGGTATCGTCGCGGCGGTCGGTGGTGCCATCACGGTGGAAAGCGAAGTCGGTCATGGTGCCGGCTTTACCGTGTTCCTACCCGAAGCGACCGTCGGCGATGGGGATTGACGATGGCCCGTATTCTGCTCGCTGAAGATGCTCCCGAAGTCCGCGCATCGATCCGGGAATTTTTGGAACTGGCCGGCTTCGAGGTGGATGAGGCGCCCGATGGCAAGGTGGCGAGCGATCTTCTCGACCAGCGATCCTACGCCCTGCTGATCACCGACCTCTGGATGCCGCAGGTTGACGGTCTCGATCTGCTGAAGCATCTCCGCAAGGTCAATCCCAACATGCCCGTGGTCGCCATCTCCGGCGGCGCCCCAGGACGGGCACCCATCGATTACTCCCTGACCCTGGCCGAGAGTTGGGGCGCTGACGCCGTGATGAACAAGCCCTTCGACAATGATGATCTCGTGGAAATCGTCAAAGACCTGATCGCCCAATATGCGGCCAAGGGCAATCCTCAATAAAGATCGTTGAGCAACTCTTCGTCCAACTGAGGCAGGCCAAGTTCGAGCAAGCCATCGAGAATGACGCGCATCATGCCGGTCATGGCGGCCCGGTCTTCGAATGATAGCTTGGCAATGATCTCGGTGAGTTGGAATCGCGGATCTTTCTTCAGAAGTTGTTTTCCGGCTGGCGTCAGGATCACCAAATCGGCTTTCTTGCTCCGTGGATTGGGCCGGCGTTCAAGCAGGCCCTTCTCACTCAGGGTCCGCACCGTTCTGGTGACCGGCGCCAGCGTCAAACCCTGGAAACGCGCCAAGTTCGCCATGGTCCGGCTGAACGGCGGCGCCGACGCAAAATAGCGCATGGCCGACCATTGGGCCGGCGTCAACCCCTCCGCAAATCCCAAGCCATGAATGAGCCGGGACGACTGCTCGAACAGGGCCGAGACGCCTTCAGGGGAAAATTCTTCCTTCATCGTGACCGCGCGTTGTTCGGCACCATTAGCGCGACATCAGTTGCAGTTGGCAACCATATCCTTGAGATACCTCACTTGTGGCGCTGCGGCAATCCTGTTGATCTGGCTATCGAGCCGTGGCCAACGCCATGAACCTGCCCATACCCATGTGATGCACATCAGCCGTGATCATTATATTGCTTAAGGCAACTCAACGGGCTACATTCGCTTGATCGATCCGGCAGGCATCACCATCGCTTGCGGCAGGCACGCTTTGCCGCAAGCGCGCCCATCAATGCGCCAGCCTGCTGGTCAGACAATAAGGAGAAGATCATGGTCGTATATATTGTTAACACGGTTCCCGACGATGAATATATGGGCAATGTTCTTTTCGAGGCGGATAGCCC
>CAIYCT010000096.1 GCA_903924765.1 uncultured Rhodospirillaceae bacterium
CATGTTCCTGACCGGCTTCGATGCGCCCACGCTGAACACCTTGTTTGTCGACAAGAACCTGCGCTACCACGGCTTGATGCAGGCCTACTCGCGTACGAACCGCATTTTTGACGCCACCAAAACCTTCGGCAACATCGTTACGTTCCGCGACCTGGAGCAGGCGACCATCGACGCCATCACCCTATTTGGCGACAAGAACACCAAAAATGTGGTGCTGGAAAAGAGCTACAAGGAATACATGGAAGGCTTTACCGATGTGGCCACCGGTGAGGCGCGGCGGGGTTTTATAGACGTGGTGAACGAGCTGGAGCAGCGCTTTCCCGATCCAGCATCTATTGAAAAGGAAGCAGACAAAAAAGCGTTTGCCAAGCTGTTTGGCGAGTATTTGCGTGTTGAGAACGTGCTGCAAAACTACGACGAGTTCGCGAGCCTGAAGGATTTGCAAACCGTCGATATGACAGACCCGGCAGCGGTGGAGGCATTCAAGGCCAAACACTATCTGAATGATGGCGATCTGGCCGCACTGCAAACCATCACCCTCCCCACTGAGCGGAAGATCCAGGATTACCGTTCGACCTATAATGATGTGCGCGACTGGCTGCGCCGGGAAAAAGCGGGGGCCGAAAAAGAAAAATCCACCATCGACTGGGATGACGTGGTCTTTGAGGTGGATCTGCTTAAATCGCAGGAAATCAACCTAGATTACATTCTGGAGCTGATTTTTGAGCACAACAAAAAAACCAAAAGCAAATCAGACTTGGTGGATGAAGTCCGCCGGGTGATTCGTGCCAGCCTGGGCAATCGCGCGAAGGAAAATTTGCTGGTCGATTTCATTAACCAAACCGATCTGGACCAGATTGGCGACAAGGCCAGTGTCATTGATGCCTTCTTCACCTTTGCCCAAGCAGAGCAGCAACGTGAGGCGCAATCGCTGATCAGCGTGGAAAACCTGAATGCAGAGGCTGCCAGGCGCTATATCACCAACTCGCTTAAACGAGAGTTTGCCAGTGACAATGGCACTGAGCTCAATGCGATTTTGCCTAAGATGAGTCCGCTTAATCCGCAATACCTGACAAAAAAGCAAAGTGTTTTCCAGAAAATTGCAGCCTTTGTTGAAAAGTTCAAAGGCGTGGGGGGGGCGGTATGACCCTATGGCGACATGTTCATTCTGGCGGATCAATTGCCACCTTGATCCGATTCCAGCCAACTGAGGACATCAACTGTACGAAAGGAATCGCGGCACCGATCGATTGGCAGGACTGGAGCGGCAGTTCATCCAGAAAGCATTCCAGACAGGTGGTAGCTGATGGGCATTAACCTCGTCATCGCTGTCACCGATGGGGATTGGTTCGACATGCTGCGCCAGCAGCCGAACCTGAGCGAGGTTAATTTCTGGGCACCGTCGGCTGCCAATTTTCGTGCGCTTCAACCCGGCGAGATGTTCCTGTTCAAACTGCACGCACCGCGAAATTTTATCGTCGGGGGCGGTATCTTCGCCTACGCAAACGCGCTGCCGTGCTCCCTCGCCTGGGAGGCGTTCCGCGAAGCGAATGGGGCGCGGTCAGCACAGGAGATGCGCACCCGCATCGCCCGTTATCGTAAGGCCGATCCGGGTGACCGCAGTGATTTCGAGATCGGCTGCCGCATCCTGACCCAACCATTCTTCTTTGAGGAACGCGACTGGATCGCTGTACCGCCGAGTTGGGCCCCGAACATCGTCTCGTTCAAAACCTACAACACGGCTGACGTCGAGGGATTGGAATTGTGGGAAACGATCAATGACCGTTTGACCCGTCCGCAGTTTCCTGGGTTGGCCGAGCCCCCGGCCCGTTTTGGCGAGCCCCATCTTATCCGCCCCCGGCTGGGGCAAGGGGCATTTCGGGTTTTGGTGACCGACATCTACCATCGGCGATGCGCTGTGACTCAGGAGCGCACCTTGCCAGCGCTCGAAGCCGCTCATATTCGCCCGTATGGCGACGGCGGAGATCATGAAGCGCGGAATGGTCTGTTGCTGCGGCGAGACATTCACAGCCTGTTCGACGCTGGCTATGTGACGGTCACGCCGGATCATCATTTCGAGGTCAGTCGTCGTATTCGAGAAGAGTTTGATAACGGCAAACACTATTACGCCTTGCACGGTCATGTAATCGACATGCCAAAAGACATCAGCCAACGTCCTGATCCTGCTGCCTTGGTTTGGCACAATGAACACTGTTACAGGGGATGACTAAGCCATGCTGCTGATCAAGACCACGGATCGCGTTGACGCATTGTTAGCCGCCAGGGACCAGATCTAAAGCCACCACAAAGCGGCCAAAACCAGTAAAGGCCGCTTAACTTAAATAATCACCTTCCGGCAATCCAGGGGGCAGGTAAAGTACACTAAAGCGGGGATGGCAATACATGGCGCGCATTGAAAACCACAAATACAGCATTGAAGAAGCATTCAGGGAATGCTTTTACATCGTACCGGATTATCAGCGTGAGTACGTTTGGACGGATAAAGAGGTGCATCAGCTGCTTGAGGATGTTGGCGAGCAGATTGATGCGAGCACGAATCGGGAATACTTCATCGGCACAGTGCTGGTGGCGCCGACCGACCAAAAGAACCACTACGAAGTCATCGATGGCCAGCAGCGCCTGACCACCTTCTTCCTGTTGTTATGCGCGCTGAAGCACCTTTTTATGGGTGAGCAGCAACAGCGACAAATGATTTCCGGACTGATCTCGACAAGCTATGTGGACAGCGACGGCGAAGTTCGCGCCAACCTGAAACTAGAGCCGCGTTACGAAAACGCAGGTGAAGTAATGGCCAAACTGGTGGCGCTAGACGCTGATCCGCAGGCCGTGCGCGCTGGCATTCAGGCAGCGGGCATTGCTAGCTTCGGATCGTTGGAAAATCTCGTCAGCGCCTACAGCACGCTGTACCGGTATCTTAAAGACAACTACGACGACGTCTCCAAATTGAAGAAATATTGGGGCTATCTGGCTAACAACGTCGTGTTCATCCAGATCTCCACTGACGTGAGCAGTGCGCTGAAGATTTTTGAGACGATCAACGAGCGGGGCGTGGGTCTGAACCCGATGGACTTGCTCAAGAACCTGCTATTCACGCAGGTCAAACAGGCCCAGTTCACGCAGCTCAAGGATGAGTGGAAAAAGATAACCAAGCCACTGGAGAAGGAAAAGGAAAAGCCGTTGCGATTCCTTCGCTATTTCCTGATGGCCAACTATGCCATCAAGAATGAGCGTGGTGACTCTGTGGTTCGTGAGGACGAAATCTACGACTGGTTCGTCGGCAAGGATAACGCGGCCTTGTGCGATTATACGAACAATCCCTTCGAGTTCGTGCGCAAGGTTATCCGTAACGTCGAACACTATCTGGCTTTTGCCAATGGGCTGGGTAATGACGGCAAGCCCAACCTAGCGATGGACAGTCTAAAGCGGCTGGCCGGTGGAGCGTTCAGCTTGCATTACGTTCTGCTGCTAGCGGCCGCCAATTTCCCAAAGCCGCTGTTCGATCATTTCGTGGCACAGTTGGAGAGTTTTCTCTTCTATTACATCTTCACCAAGACCCCAACCAAGGATCTCGAGCGCAGCTTCTCCCAATGGGCCGATGAATTGCGCGCGATTGCAGAGACGGCTGATTCGGTCAAGCAGAAGGTTCAGCTCAACGCATTCGTCGCCGATCGATTCGACAAGAACATGGCGGGTAAGTCCCAGGAACTGTCCGATGCCTTAAAGCGCTTCACTTTGTATTCGATGCAGCAGTACCGGACACGTTACCTTTTGGCGCGACTGACACAGCATGTCGAGATGGCCTTCAGTGGGCTGAAGGTGCTGGGCAGCCTTGAGCCGTTCATTAATTTGGAAATCGAGCACATCCTGCCCAACAAACCAGAGGAGGACCTGCGCGACAACTGGGCCAGCGAGAACCCGGGGATGGCCTACGATGACTACAAGAACCGGCTGGGTAACCTTACCCTGCTGGAGAAGCCCATCAACATCGTCGCTGGCAACGATTTTTACGCAGCCAAGCAGGTCGAATACGGAAAGAGCGGCAACTACCTCACTCGCAGTCTGGTAGTGCTGACCGACGTCGGGCAAAATACGTCCATCTCCAGAATCAACGCTAAATTGGAGGCGTTTCCACTGTGGAATGCTGAATCCATTGAGAAGCGGCATGGGATGCTCATCTCCTTGGCGCAGGATGTTTGGAAGACGGCGACCATTGACGTTTGAATCTTTCAGTCCCGGCTTCCCTCGCTTGCCTGTAAAGAATAAGGAAGCTCAAACTGCCCATGCCTCTCAATTCATTGTTCTAAAAGCAGATTAAAAGCCGTACCGTTTGGCGTCAGTCAACAGCTTGCGGAGAATACGGCGCGGAGAGAAGAGAAAAACGACTGAAATTCAGTCCAACCGCTGTAGGATGGTCAACGGATTCTGGCAGAAACCGGCGCAGATCCTGGGGGTTTTACCCCAGGTATCCGGCATCATAGAATCTATTCTTTAGAATTATTAAACCTGCCTTTTACCGGTCCAACTTCCATTTTGTACGATCCCAGTAAAGAGATCATGAAGTTAGTGGCCTATTATGAACAGGTTCAAACACCTAGGTATTGTTTGGCAAATGCCGATTCAAACCTAGAAGCATTAATAGGTAACCTACATTTTCCGCTTTTTGTAAAGCCCTCTAAAGCGGGAGATAGTTTAGGAATAGATGATCGCTCACTGGTTTCTAATTTGGATGAACTAAAGAAAAAGGCTGATGCGATATTGCCAGAATTTAGTGAGTTATTAATTGAAGAATATATTAAAGGGAGAGAGTTTACGGTATTAATTGCTGCAAATACAGATGGGAAAACAGCCACAGCTTTCCGCCCGGTGGAATTTATTTTTCCGAAAGGAAATTCGTTTAAGACTTATGCTTTAAAGACTTCTGAACTACATACGGATGCTAATATTCCTGTTCATGATATAGCATTAGATCAGCGATTAAGATCAACAGCCGAAAAAATATTCTCAGAATCTCTAATAGATATAGCACCCTTTATAAACTTAGAATATATCGATTCGATGATTGTTAATTTACCAAAGTTCTCAGTTACATCTTTAGTTCTTGGGGTAGATTCCCCATTTATAGGAAATATAATC
>CAIYCT010000097.1 GCA_903924765.1 uncultured Rhodospirillaceae bacterium
GATTGCTGGGCGGCAAGCAACCAGCGCCGCCTTTCGTGCGTCGCTTAATGCTTTGATATTCCAGGGGAAAAATGGTGCTGCCGAAAGGAATCGAACCTTCGACCTTACCCTTACCAAGGGTATGCTCTACCAACTGAGCTACGGCAGCATCGCCACTGGCGCCTGTGAGCGCCGGGACAAGAGGCGCGCTTTATGCCATAGCAAAAGGGGCGCTGCAAGCGGTATGGTGAAAAAAACGCGACAACTTTCACAGGACCCCTATGGACCAAGAAAAACAGCCTGATTCCGTCACTGCCGACAAGGCGGTCGGCACATTGCCGCGCAAGCGGCGCGAGGCGGAGGCCTTGCGCGCCAATCTGGCTCGCCGCAAGGCTCAAATCCGTCAACGAGGCGGCGAATCGGACGATGAGGCCGGGGCGGAGTAAAAATCTCGGCTTAAATCATTGCGCTTCTGTTGCACCTACGAAGGCTGCGGGTTACAACACAGGATGGTCTTGGTGACCGCAGTCTTATTGGAGTGTCAACGTATGTCCGTAATGCCCGATACCTGGATTCGTCACATGGCGACGGAACACGGCATGATCGAGCCGTTTACCGAGAATCTGAAGCGCGATGGGGTGATCTCTTACGGTCTCTCGTCCTATGGCTACGACGCGCGGGTGTCCAACGAGTTCAAGATCTTCACCAACGTCAATTCGGCCATAGTCGATCCCAAGGAGTTTTCTCCGAAAAGCTTCGTCGATGTGGACACCGACGTGTGCATCATTCCGCCCAATTCGTTCGCTCTGGCCCGCACGGTCGAGCTGTTCCGCATTCCCCGCGACGTTTTGGTGATCTGCCTGGGCAAGTCCACCTATGCCCGCTGCGGCATCGTGGTCAACGTCACGCCGCTGGAGCCGGAATGGGAAGGGCACGTCACCTTGGAATTTTCCAACACCACGCCGCTGCCCGCCAAGATTTACGCCAATGAGGGCGCGTGTCAGTTCATCTTCCTGAAGGGCGACAGCGTTTGCGAAGTATCGTACCGCGACCGCAGCGGCAAATATCAAGGGCAGCTGGGCGTGACCCTGCCGCGTCTATAGTCAGGAGGACTTGGTGAACGCCGCTGACAATCGTTTGGTCCTGGCTTTGCCCAAAGGCCGCATTCTGGAAGAGGCCATGCCCCTGGTCCGCGCTGCGGGCATTGAACCGGAACCGGCTTTCGACGACCCTAAAAGCCGTAAATTGCGCTTTGCCACCTCGTTGCCCCATGTGGACATCATTCGGGTGCGCTCGTTCGACGTCGCCACCTTTGTGGCGTTTGGCGCCGCCCATCTGGGCATTTGCGGCAACGATGTGCTGATGGAGTTCAATTACGCCGAAGTCTATGCGCCGCTGGATCTGGGCATTGGCAGCTGTCGCCTATCGGTGGCCGAGCCCAATGAGTTGGCTGAATCCGACGATCCCAGGCGCTGGAGTCATATCCGCATCGCCACCAAATATCCGGAAGTGACGCGGCGCCATTTTGCCGAGCGGGGCGTTCAGGCCGAATGCGTCAAGTTGAACGGTGCGATGGAATTGGCTCCGTCCTTAGGGTTGGCCGCGCGCATCGTCGATCTGGTGTCCAGCGGCGGCACCCTGGTTGCCAATGGATTGAAGGAAGTGGAAGTTATCGCTCAAGTGACCAGCCGTTTGATCGTCAACCGCGCGGCGCTGAAAGTGCGCCCCGAAGAGATGACGCAATGGATCGATCGTTTCCGCGATGCCTGTGGAGATCGTCATGCCGCTTGAGTTAAATGCCGCCAGCCCTGATTTCCCCGCTGATTTCGCGCGTCTGCTGGACATGAAACGTGAAAACGACGCGGATGTGAATGCCTCGGTTGCTGCCATTATCGCCGATGTGCGGGCGCGGGGCGATCAGGCCTTGATCGACTATACCGACAAATTCGACCGCTTGACGCTGTCGGCCAAGGGATTGCGTATTACCGCGAACGAGGTCAATGCCGCTGCGGCAAAGATAGAACCCGAGGTGATGAGCGCCTTGGAACTGGCGGCGGAACGCATCCGGGTTTTCCACCATCGGCAAGTACCCGTCGATGATCAATTCACCGACATCGTCGGCGTGCGGCTAGGCTATCGTTGGACGCCGGTTCAGGCTGCTGGGCTGTATGTGCCAGGCGGCACTGCCGCATACCCATCCTCGGTGCTGATGAACGCCATACCGGCCAAGGTGGCGGGGGTGGGGCGTCTGGTGATGGTGGTGCCCACTCCCGACGGCAAGATCAATCCGTTGGTTCTGGCGGCGGCGAAATTAGCCGGTGTGGACGAGATCTATCGCATCGGCGGCGCACAAGCGGTTGCGGCGCTGGCCTATGGCACGGAAACCATCCGTCCGGTGGACAAGATCGTCGGTCCCGGCAACGCCTATGTGGCGGCGGCCAAGCGGCAGGTGTTCGGCACAGTCGGAATCGATATGATCGCCGGTCCGTCGGAAATTTTGGTGGTGGCCGATTGTCACAACGATCCGTCGTGGATCGCTGCCGATCTGTTGAGCCAAGCCGAGCACGATCCGGTGGCTCAATCCATTCTGATCACCGATGACCAGGCCTTCGCCGATAAGGTCAAGCAGGCCGTGTGGGAACATCTGGGAACCCTGGACCGGGCCAAGATCGCCGAGGCCAGCTGGCGTGATTACGGCGCTATTATCGTTGTCGCCAATTTTGACGACGCGGTGCCGTTGATCGATCGCATCGCCGCCGAACATTTGGAATTGGCCTTGTCCCATCCCGAAGCCTATGCCGCCAAGATCCGCAATGCCGGGGCGATTTTCTTAGGGCGTCTGACGCCCGAAGCCATTGGCGATTACGTGGGGGGGCCCAATCACGTGCTGCCCACCGCGCGCTCGGCGCGATTCTCGTCGGGTTTGGGGGTGCAGGATTTCATGAAACGCACCACGTTTGTCGGATGCGACGCTGCCGCTTTGGCCGCCATCGGCCCGGCTGCAATCATCTTGGCCGAAGCCGAAGGATTGGACGCGCACGCACGGTCGATCTCGGTGCGTTTGGCCACGAGCGATGACTCCCATGGGGGGGAGTCTCGGGGGGGGAGTTAGGCGGTGAGCGGCACCAAGAAGCGCATCGTCCATATTCAATTGGACGAAAAGTCGGGAGTCAGACGCAGACCCGAGGTGGAGCAGGAACGCGCCATCGCTATCTTTGACCTGTTGGAAGAAAACTCCTTCGCCCCCATTGGCGATGAAAACGGTCCCTATGCCGTGCATTTGTCGGTTGAAGACAATCGATTGCTGTTGGATATCCGCACTCAGGATGGACAGCCGCTGCAATCGATCACCCTGCCGGTCAAACAGTTCCAATCCATTATCAAAGATTACTTCTTGATTTGCGAAAGCTACTTCGACGCCATTCGTAAATCCACTCCGGCTCAGATCGAGGCGATTGATGTGGGGCGGCGCGGCCTGCACAACGAAGGATCGTCGCTGCTCAAGGAACGGCTGGCCGATAAAATCGACTTGGATTTCGATACGGCGCGGCGGCTGTTCACCTTGGTCTGCATTCTCCATATCAAGGGCTAGACGAGAATGGGCGAGCTGCCTTCAGCCGTCCTGTTTTGCTGCACGTCCAATGCCATTCGTTCTGTCATGGCCGAAGGGATCATGAAGCGCTTGTTCGGTAATCGCCTTTATGTAACGTCGGTGGGCGTGCGCAAGGGTGAGAGGGACCCGTTCGTGACTGAGGTCATGGATGAAATCGGCATCGATACAAGCAAACATAATCCAAAATCCTTCGACGAGCTTGATGACGGTTCTTTTGATCTGGTGATCTCGCTTAGTCCCGAAGCCCAGCATACGGCCGTGGAGTTGACCCGAACCTCGGCCTGCGATGTGGAGTATTGGCCGACCTTCGATCCCTCCATCGCCGAGGGGAGCCGTGACAGTCGCCTGGACGCCTATCGCACTGTCCGCGACGATTTGATGCGCCGGATCCAGCAGCGCTTCCCCGTCCATGGGCTGGCGAGTCTAAACTGACTTTTGCTCCCGTTCGGAGGCATCCATGAAGGTTTCGAAGTCCAAGTTGGTCATGGGACGGCCCATCAGGAAACCCTGACAGATGGAGCATCCCTTTTGTTGCAAGATGGCCAATTGCTCTTTGGTTTCCACCCCCTCGGCGACCACGTTCAGGTGCAGGCTGTTGGCCATGGCGATGATGGCGGACACCAAGGATACATCATTGGGATCGCTGGTCAGGTCGCGAACGAAGGATTGGTCGATCTTCAAGGTGTGAATGGGAAATTGTTTCAGATAGCTCAGGCTGGAATAGCCGGTGCCGAAATCGTCCTCGGAAATATGGACGCCCAAGACGCGCAATTTCTGCAAGGTGGCGATGGCGCCCATGGTGTTGTCCATCAGCATGCCTTCGGTGATCTCGATTTCCAGCCCGTCGGCGGGAAGGCACGTGTCCTCTAGAACGTCACGGATCATGGTGGGAAGCGTTCCGCCTTGGAATTGACGGGCCGAGACGTTGACGGTGATGCGAATGGGCGGACGGCCCTGTTGGCGCCATTCCATATTTTGGGCGCAAGCGGTGCGCATCACCCAGGTTCCCAATTCGACAATCAGGCCGCTTTCTTCCGCCAGATAAATAAATTCGTCGGGTCCCAGCAGTCCACGCTCGGGATGATGCCAACGCACCAGTGCCTCGGCCTTTTCAATCACCACGCTATCCATATTGATGATGGGCTGGTAATGCAGGGCGAATTGATTGTCGTGCAAGGCGGTGTGCATGTCGGTGATCAGCTTCATCCGGGAGCGGGCGATTTCCTGCAAGGTCGTGTCGTAGAAGTAAGCGCAATTGCGGCCCTTGTTTTTGGCTGCGTACATGGCTTGGTCGGCGTTCTTGATTAGATCGTCGGCATTGTTGGCGTCTTGGGGGTAATAAGTGACGCCGATGCTGGCCGAGACATAACCGGTGTCGTTGCCCAGTTGGAAGGGGGCGGACAATTCCCTCAATACGTCATTGATCACATGGTTGATATTGTCGGTCTCGCTCAATTCATCAAGCACAATGGTGAATTCGTCGCCGCCAAGACGGGCAACGGTATCCGACGTTCGCACGCTTCCCATCAACCGCCGCGACGCTTCCTTAAGCAGCATGTCGCCGATTTCATGGCCGAATACATCGTTGATTTCCTTGAAGTGGTCCAAATCGATGAACATCAAGGCCAAGGGCATGCCGGACCGCTTGGCTTTCTTGATGGCCAGTTCCAGCCGATCATGGAACATGCGGCGATTGGGTAGGCCGGTCAGCGAATCGTAATTGGCCTGTTGCCAGATCAATTCTTCCGATTGCTTGCGCTTGGTGATGTCCGAGAACAGTCCGACCCGGCGATGCACCGTTCCATTGACGTTGTAGATGGTGTTGATGGTCAGCCACTCGGCATAAACTTCGCCGTCCTTGCGCTTGTTCCAGATCTCGCCTGCCCAGTGGCCCTTGTGAATAAGGCGGGTCCACAAGCTTTTGTAAAACGCGGAATCTTGACGCTCGGATTTTAGGAAGGAGGGATTCTTGCCCAAAACTTCGGTTTCCGAATAACCCGTCAGTTGGGTGAAAGCCGGATTGGTGGCGATGATTTCGTTGTTGTCGTTGGTGACAATCATGCCTTCGCTGCTGTTCTTGAACACCAGATGGGCCAATTCCTTGGCGTCCTCGGCATGGACCAACGAGGTGACGTCCGATATGGTCTTGATAATGCCGATAATGGTGCCGTCTTGATGACGCAGGGGAGCCATAAGATTGCTGGCCCATCCGGCGCGGCCCGTGTGGGGCAGATCCCAATAATAGGGACCGATATGAACCGTTTCCCCGGCCAGAGCTTTGTCTACTCCGGCATTGATCCCCGCATTCGCCAAGAAGGGAAACAGATCGGTGGCCTTTTGGCCCAAGCAGTCTTCTCTTGAAACACCGGTCATGGTGACCATGAAGTCGTTCCAGGCGGTAATTCGCATCTGGGAATCATAGGCAACGATGCCTTCCTGCGCCGAAGACATGATTTGGTCGTTCAATTGGTTGACTTCGCTGAGCCGCGTGTTCGCGGTTTTCAAATCGGAAAAGCTGTTTCCCAATGTATCGGTCATCAGGTTGAACATTTGGGCCAATTCGCCCAATTCGGAAGTCAGAGGGACGGCGACTTTGGCTTGGTAATTGCCCGCCATGACTTCCTTGACGGACTTGGTCAGAGCAAGGATGGGGGCTACAACCTTCCGAGAGGTGAGCCATCCCGCCAGCATTGCCAGGACGCTAAAGCCCAGGGTTGTGACCAGGAAGTTCCTCCCAATTGACCTCAAGGGTGCGAAGGCTTCGGCTTGTTCCATATGAACCATGACGCAGCCGCCGCCGATTTCAGGAATATAACGAAAGCCATGAATGACGTCGATTCCGCGATAGTCCTCATTCAAGTCGACGCCGTTATGATTAGACAGGCATGTTTCCATCGGCTTGACGGAAGTATGATGGCTGAGCCCAAGTCCCTTGGGAGAGGCATAACGGGGTTTGGTGATGAAAGAGCCATCTTCATTAGATAGAAATGCTTCGCCTGACATGCCCAACTCTTCGTTGGTGTTTTCAAACCAAATCTGTAGCAAATCAGCGGGATAGGTCAGAACCAATATGGGCGCACCCACGGAATCGGCAATGACAAAATGATAAAGCCATTTTCCCAGTGAGGCGTTTTGGGTGAAGGAAGCAACCTGGCCCGGTTTGAGGGGAGTGAGATGATCTAATTCCACATCGGGATTGCCGACGGACAGCGGGTGATTGAATGCCTGGCTTTTGTAAATCGCGCCGACGGCCCGTTCCGCCACGGTATATCCGTTCAGCGACTGGCGAAGGCACTGGGGCGTATCCGATTGAGTTTGGCAGCGGGCTTCCAGATCGGCCGCAAATTTTTCGGCCCTTGTTCGGGCGCGGTTCAACACGGTAGTCAGTTCGTTGGCTCGGGATTGCGCGTTCGCTCCGACCTCGTGTATTTTCTCGGAACGAAGAAGCTCATATTCAGAGTAATAACAAATTAGAGCTGTTGTTATCGATGGGATAAAGACTGCAAGAAGAACAAAAATATTAATTTGTCTAAGAAGGGTTACTTTTTTGAACATGATAATTCTTGAACGAGAGGTGGGCCTGTTGGTCTCTTAACCACCTTATTGTGCATAAAACAATTCTAAGGATCAATCATAAAGTATGGGTGGTCAGTATATCAAAGTGCATATTAATTTCCCGGTTAATACTAAACTTTATTATAGGCTGTCTGACATAAAGTATCGATATTATACTGTTAGTATGTGCGTTGTTTAAGCCTGACGCGGAACACGTTTCACCACTTGACCTCGTACAGCGGCACCGGGTCTTTAAACCCTTTCAACGCATGGCTGCCGACCGATTGGATGATGTCGGCACGGCCTCGACACCTTGTTTGAACTGATTCTGTGCATAAGATTTGCTCGGGCTTGGTGGCGGCGCAGACACGGGCGGACAATTGGACAGTGGCGCCGAAGATGTCGTTTTCTTCCTGGATGGGTTTGCCCGCATTCAGGCCGATGCGCAATTGCAGCGGTTGATCGGGGCGGGCTTTGTTGTGGTTGCTGACATTGCGCTGAATGGCGATCGAGGCGTCCACCGCGCCGGTGGCGTCATCGAACGACGCCATGATGCCGTCACCAGTATGTTTGATTTCCTTGCCGCCAAATTGCGAAATGGCCATGCGGACAATGGTGTTGTGTCGGCGGACGATTTCCTGGGCGGCCACGTCGCCGCGATCCTGGGTCATGTCGGTGGACCCCACCATGTCGGTGAACATGACCGTGATGGTGGAAGAGGCGGTGGTTCCGGTGCTGCCTTTGCTCCATTCCTGAATGGCTCCGGTCATCTGGCTATGGGCCGAGGCTTCGGCGCCCTTCAGGAAATCACTCATGGCCGAGCGGCCGAATTCAACCATCTTGCGATAACGTTCCTCGACCGTGTAGTCGCGGATTTTGTCGTAAAACTGGTTTGCCATCTCGCCCTTGGTGCCCAAGGACGACAAGGCGTTGGCGGTCAGGCGGCGACGATCCGCCGCCACCAGATTTTTATCGTCGGCCAAGATGTCCACGGCTCCGGCCACGTAAAGATGCAGGGCGAACTTGTTGTAGCTATCCAATTGGGTTTTGGTGGTCTTGATGGCGTTGACGGCGCTATCGACGAAGGTTCGCATTTTGTTGGCCGCCTCGGTCAAGGATAACGGCACATCTTTGCCTTGGTCTTCGGCCTCGGTTTTGGCGGGAGGCGCTTCTGGGAGAGCTGCTTCTGGTGCGGAAGGAGACGGTTCCTCCGGCGCATCGTCACGGGGCTTGGCCGACAGGGCGGCCAAGTCTTCGGCTTCGGATTCGTCCATCAATGCTTGCCTGGTCAGGCTGTCTAGGGAGTCGCGGACTTTCTGGCGCTTGGCTTCCTGCTGCTTCTGGACTTGAGCCTGTTGAACGTCCGCCTCGCTGGATTCCTTCTTGGCCACGAACATTTTTGGCATCAGCATCAAGAACAACGGTCCAGACGTGAGAAGAAAGCCGCAGACAAAGGCGCCCAGCAAAAGATGTTCATAGGAATCGGCATTCAGGTCCACATGATAGCCGTTCTTCCAAGCCCAAGTGATGAGTGCCGGCAGAATGCGGACCAGGCCTAAACCGGCCATCAGCCCCACCAGCACGATCACGACGATATAGGAAAAAGCTCGGGACTTGAGCAGGGTAATGGCCTGGTTGCCGACGGCCTCGCCCGCGTCGGACATGGATTGGCCGCTTGATTGGGCGACGCTTGCCGAGGCTAGACTTGATCCGCGTCCTGATGACGCGACAGGGCGGCGTGCGCCTGCGCTCTTTCCTTTGTTGCCTCCGCCGCTTGGGGCGGGCGCGGCGTTCTCCGGGGTGCGGCTGACATAAATGTCGTTTTCATCGTAAGTGTTCTCTTCGGTGTTATACACCTCGCGAGCGACGCGGGATTTGAATCCCATCTTTTCCAGTTCTTTGGCCTCGAACATGGCATTGTCCCGCTCGGCCCCGGGAAAGCGGGCATGCAGCACCCATCCGCGGGAGCGATCATAGGCGTATACTTCAAAATGCGTAACGTTCATGGTCTAAACTATCACCTTTGGAAGGATGAAGGTTTATACCCAAACTGTGAAGAAAGACTCAAAAAAAAATAAAGCGGCAAGGGATTGCCGCTTTACTGTAATCATCCCGATTTTATCGAGATTTAGTTCTTAATGCCGAAACTGGCGAAACGCTTGTTGAACTTGGCCAATTGGCCGCCCGTATCAAGCAAGCGATGGACGCCGGTCCAGGCGGGATGCGACTTGGGATCAACGTCCAAGCGCAGCGTGTCGCCGGGCTTGCCCCAAGTGGAGCGGGTCTTGAACTCGCTGCCGTCGGTCATAACGACGTTAATTTCATGGTAGTCAGGATGGATGTCGTTCTTCATGGTGCCCTGCAAGGAAAATCGAAGGAGCTTCTATATAGAAAATCATTTGCCCTTGCAATGGGGAATTATCGGCCCCACCTTGGGCGTATGGCGAAAAAGGAGGTTTAGGGCGTGGACGAAACGGAATTCAATAAGATTGCCGACGGGGTTATCGAACTTATCGCCGACCGTGTGGACGACGTGTTGGGCAATAAGATCGACGCCGATCTGCAAAGCGGAATCTTGACACTGCGCCTGGAAAACAGGGCGCAATATGTCATCA
>CAIYCT010000098.1 GCA_903924765.1 uncultured Rhodospirillaceae bacterium
CACCTGGGATATGATATCCACGATCTCTTTGTTTTCTTCGGCCGATTGCTGAGTGGCGTTTTGTCTCGCCGCAATCTGTTGCGCGATTTCCTCGGTCGCCCGAGAAGTTTGGTTGGCCAAATTTTTCACTTCGTTGGCGACCACGGCGAAGCCTTTGCCGGCGTCGCCGGCGCGGGCCGCCTCGATGGTGGCGTTCAGCGCCAACAAATTGGTTTGACTGGCGATGTCATTGATCAGATTGACCACCTCGCCCACTTTATGGGCGGCGTCGGTCAGTCCCAGCACCGTCTCGTTGGTGCGCTTGGCTTGCGTCACCGCCTTGGCCGTAATGGCGTTCGACTGGGTCACTTGGCGATTGATTTCGCTCATGGACGAGGCCAGTTCCTCGGTGGCGCTGGCCACCGTCTGAACATTGACCGACGCTTGCTCGGACGCCGCCGCCACGGCGGAGGTGCGACGCTTGATCTCCTCGGTGGTGTCGGACAGCGTATGGGCCGTGACCTTCAAGGTCGTTGCCGACGAGCCGAAGGCGTCGCAGGCGCTTTTGATGTCTTGGTCGAAAGACGAGATCGCCTTCATCGTGTTGTCTTGCGACTTCTGACGTTGCGACAACACGGCTTCATGATAGGCCGAAATGGCCAGATCCATGTCCAACATCACGGCGCAATTGATCGCGCGCAGCAGGTTTTCCAAATCCCTGGTTTTCCAACGGTGGGATTGGACGGCCAGCACGGCCAATTCGCTGAGCACCAGGTTATAGCCGCCGATATACCACCGGGGTTCCAGACCGATTTTATTGTGAATAAGGCCGACGGCCTGAACCGAGCGCATATAGTAGTCGTCGAATGTGCCGCTGAACAGGCGCGCCCAGTGCCCCCCCTGGGCCGCTTTAAGGCTGTGAATTTGCTCGCCGACCAATTTGGCCAGCACAGGCTGCTGCGCGGCATGGGCATAAAACTTATCAAAAATGGCAGGCAGAGCGGGTTGAGCGACCGTCCAAAAGCCTTTTAGAAGGGACCGCGTATCCTGGCTGATTTGCATAAATGCCAAGCGCGTGTTGCGATCAATGTTTTCGGCACCATTCACTATGTCCGCCATCGGGATATCCTTCATAAGCTGCACCTAACCTAAACTAAAGTATATAAAACAAACCAAACGTAGGCCTGATCCACCTCAAGTCGCACAGTCCGCGTCACACGACCGGGCACCGGCTCCGGTGTCGAACTATGCAAGGACTATTCCACGCGCAAATAACACCATTTAGAAATGCGTTTTACGAACCGCTATTTTTGAGAGAACTCTTTCTGAAACTGAAAAATTATTGTGCGTCATGCTCGCCCGCCCCCGCCAATGCTACACATTCTCACTATACAGTGAATACACATAAATCTATAAGGTATTTTATTAATAATAAGTATAATTTAACAAAATGTTCGGTCATACACGCGATAACGAAGGCGAAAGCGCTTTGTCGGACATCAAACAAAACGTCTTGCCGAGGGACGGTTCCGAGACAGGTCCGACACGCGCCGCTTGATCAAAGTCATCGCCTCCTGAACGCTGTCGGGCCATAGAGAGGGTGCGGGCCATGATGCGCCGCCCAATTTCACCAGAGGTCACTATGAGCGTTTCCATTCCCACCCTAGGCGTCGCGATTGTCGATCACGACCATCGTGAAGCCGTAAAACTGATCGAACAGGCCCAGGCCGCTGAAGACAGTCAACTCGCCGCCCTGATGGCCAAAGCGGCGACCCATCTAAGCGAGCATTTTGCCCGTGAGGAAGCCTTGATGGATGAATGCGGGTTCTTCGCCGCGAACTGCCACAAGGAAGAACACCAGCGGGTCTTGAAAGAAGCCCACGCGGTTCAGACAGCTGGCGACGCGGCCTCGATTCGCGCCTACTTGACCCGCGCTTTTCCCGACTGGTTGGTGAGCCATGCCAACAGCATGGATCAGGTGACGATGACGACCTATCTATCCTATTTGGCGTCCCACACGGCAAAAGCCTCGTAAAGTGTTATTCCTGCCGTGACGCGTCCCAGGGAATCTGCTTTACTTCGGAAGATCGGCCCTTACGAGATGACGCCCCGGCAGCCATGACTTTCAACGATTGTTTCCGTTCCCCCGAAACCCTTGTCCCGCTCGATCAGGCGTTGGACTTGTTGGCCGCGAATGTTCATCCGGTGACGCAGGTGGAAAACGTCTCCACCTTCACCGCCGCACGGCGGATTTTGGCCCAGGACTTGGTCTCGTCCGTGACCAATCCGCCGTTCGATAGCTCGGCCATGGACGGATTCGCCTTTCGCTTCGCCGACCTTGCCCAAGCGGCAGACGGCTCCCTTAAAGTCACCGCCCGCATTGCCGCAGGGCTGTTCCATACCGGCGCATTTGCCGTGGGTGAAGCCGCGCAAATTTTTACCGGCGCTCCCCTTCCCGCTGGATTGGACACCGTGGCCATGCAAGAGGATTGCACGCTTGACGGTGATCGGCTGCGGCTGCCGTCTGGGCTAAAAATAGGCAATTTCGTGCGCCGCACTGGTGAAGATTACACCACGGGAACCACGGTGCTGCCCCAGGGCAAGCGGCTGCGTCCCCAGGATGTGGCCATAGCCGCCGCCATCGGCCGGGCCGAGCTTCCCGTCTATGCTCGCCTGCGGATCGGCGTCTTTTCCACCGGCGACGAAGTGGTCGAACCGGGACGCCCCTTACCCGACGGAGCCATTTACGGCAGCAACCGCCACGCCGTTGCCGCGCTGTGCGCCGGGTTGGGCGCGCAGATCGAGGATTTGGGCAATATCCCCGACGATCTGAACGCCACGATCGCGCGACTGAACGACGCCGCCGCCCGATGCGACTTGCTGATCACCACCGGTGGCGTCTCGGTGGGCGGCGAGGATCACGTGCGCGCCGCCGTCGATCATTTGGGCGCTATCCATCTGTGGCGGCTGGCCATCAAACCCGGCATGTCCACCGCCTTCGGCCATGTGGGCGCCGTGCCGTTCGTGGGCCTGCCCGGCAACCCGGTTTCGGCGCAAGTGGCGTTCATGCTGATTGCCCGTCCGGTGATCCTGCGTTTAAGCGGCGCCACCGCCGAGCCGATCCATCCCCAACGCTTCCCCGTGCGCGCCGCCTTCTCCTTCCGCAAGGATCATCCCCGCCGCCAATTCCTGCGCGTCAGTGTGGAGACGGGCGAGGACGGCGCGCCGCAAGCCGTGCTGTACCGTTCGCAAGAACCCAACATTTTGTCATCGCTGGTCAATACCGACGGATTGGTCGATCTGCGCGAGAATCTGCGCCAGGTGCAGCCGGGCGATATGGTCGAGTTCCTGCCCTATGCGGTGCTGCAATGGTAGGCGGGTCTTTCGCTCCGGCCAAAGACCCGTTGAGCGCCGACGACGCCATCGCCGCTTTGGTCAAGGCCGTCGCCCCGGTAGACGGGACCGAGACCTTGCCTTTGTTCGACTGCTATGGCCGGGTTCTGGCCGACGATCTGGTGGCGCTTCGAACCGTTCCTCCCGCCGCCAATTCCGCCGTGGACGGCTATGGCGTGCGGACGGCGGATTTGTCGGCGGACGAGACCTGCCTGCCGGTGGGCGGACGCATCGCCGCCGGTCACCCGTTTGATCGCGCCATCCGTGCGGGGGAAGCCTTGCGCATTTTCACCGGAGCGCCCATCCCCGACGGCATGGACGCCGTCATCCCGCAGGAAAACGCCAGCGCCGAGGGCGAGAGCGTTTGGCTTCCCTCCGCGCCCGTGGGCAGCAACATTCGACCCGCCGGTGAGGATATCGCCGCCGGTTCGGTCATCCTGAAAGCCGGAAAGACCTTGCTGCCCCATGATGTGGGCTATGCCGCGTCGGCGGGACATCCCGTGCTGACCGTTCGACGCCGCCCCCGCGTGGCCCTGTTCGCCACCGGCGACGAAGTCTGCGAACCGGGCTGCGACACGGGTCCCGCCAGCACGGTCAATTCCAACATGTACACCTTGTTCGGCTTGGTGCGCTCGGTGGGATGCGACCCGCACTATTTGGGCATTCTGCCCGACGACCCGGACGCGCTGAAAACCGCGCTGGATCAAGCGGCGCACTCGAACATCGACGCCATCCTTACCACCGGCGGCGTCTCCATCGGCGAGGAAGACCACGTCAAGGCCGCCGTCGAAGCGCTGGGATCGCTGCATTTTTGGCGCATCGCCATCAAGCCGGGCCGCCCGTTAGCATTTGGCCGCATCCATAAAGCGCCGTTCATCGGCCTGCCCGGCAATCCGGTGGCCGCCGCCGTCACCTTTATGATTTTCGCCCGCCCGCTGCTGCAACGCTTGGCGGGGGCGGATGACCGCCCGCCTCAACGCATTCCGATTCTGGCCGATTTCACCTACAAGAAAAAACCTGGGCGGCGCGAATGGTTGCGCGGCACCGTCGCCATCGATTCCCAAGGCCGTCTGACTGCCCATCGCTTCCCCAACGAGGGATCGGGCATCTTGACCTCGCTGGTGGTTTCAACCGGGCTGATCGAATTGTCCGAAGACCAAGGACCGGTCGCGCCGGGCGACACGGTGACCTACATCCCGTTCAGTGAATTGCAGGGTTAGAGCGGGATGCGACCGTTCAGGGTTATGCACCGAGATCGTCATGGCCGGACGTGATCCGGCCATCCCCGTCTAGAAACATAAACCATTGTTTCAAACATTATTTAGGCTGGAACACGTGGATGCCCGTGTCAAGCACGGGCATGACGAAAGAGGGAGTGATCCAATTGGATCGCAAACCGCTTTAAGGACGTGAATTATTGAGATATTCTGTCTTGGCATACGGGAAGAAGAATAAATCAGGCTGCATTCCAGCGACGGCAAAGACATAAAAAAATGGCGGAAGATTCAATAATCGAGACCCGGGATTTGACCAAGGAGTTCTCGGGCTTCACAGCCGTGTCGGGGGTTAATCTTCGTATCCGCCGCAACACCATTCACGCCCTGATCGGCCCCAACGGCGCGGGCAAAACCACCTGCTTCAATCTCATCACCGGATTCCTGCGCCCGACGCGCGGACAGGTGCTGTATGACGGGCGCGACATCACCGCCCTGCCCCCTGCCGAAGTGGCGCGCTTGGGCATGGTGCGCTCGTTCCAGATTTCGGCGGTGTTCGGCAAGCTGTCGGTGTTGGACAATGTCATCGTCGCCCTTCAGCGCAAGCACGGCTTGTCGTTTCAATTCTGGCGGCCCTCGTCGGTCTTGAACGTCTTCATCGCGCAAGCCCAGTCCCTGATCGACGATGTGGGCCTGTCGGACTATGCCGGCATCCCTGCGGGCGAGCTGAGCTATGGCCGCAAGCGCGCCTTGGAAATCGCCACCACCTTGGCGTTGGACCCGCCCATGATCTTGCTGGACGAACCCATGGCGGGAATGGGGGCCGAGGATACCTCGAAAATCACCGACTTGATCCGCACAGTCGCCAAAAACCGCACCATCTTGATGGTGGAACATAATTTGTCGGTGGTGGCGGATTTGTCCGACACCATCACCGTCTTGGAAGGCGGACAGGTCTTGGCCGAGGGACCTTACGACCAAGTATCGACCAACCCGGCTGTGATCGACGCCTATATGGGAGGCGCTCATGGCTAAGGCCGCGCTCGACGTCAAGGATTTGCACGCGTGGTATGGGGATTCCCACGTGCTGCACGGCATGACCTTCCATGTGCAGGAAGGCGAAGTGGTCACGCTGCTGGGCCGCAACGGCGCGGGCAAAACCACCACCATGCGGGCGTTGATGGGATCGGGCGTGCGCCGTCAGGGCGAGATCATGGTCGGCGGGGCCTCGGCCATCGACCTGCCGTCCCATAAAATCGCCCGCTTGGGATTGGCATGGTGCCCCGAGGAGCGGGGCATCTACTCCGCCTTGTCTGTGCAGGAAAACCTGATGTTGCCGCCGGAAGTCAGACCGGGCGGATTGAGCGTCGAGGAAATCCATCAGATGTTCCCTCGTCTGAAGGAACGGGCCAAAAGCCAAGGCACCAAGCTGTCGGGCGGCGAGCAGCAAATGCTGGCCATCGCCCGCATTTTGCGCACAGGCGCGCACACCTTGCTGCTGGACGAACCGACCGAAGGGCTGGCCCCGATCATCGTCAAGCAAATCGGCCGCATCATCGCCCAATTGCGCGAACGCGGCTTCACCATCGTCTTGGTAGAGCAGAACTTCCACTTCGCCAGCACCTTGGCCGACCGCAATTATGTGGTCGATCGCGGACGGGTCATCGACATGATTCCCAAGCACGCGCTGGCCGACAACAAAGAAAAGCTGGTTGGTTACCTTGGAGTTTAGGGAGGCATAAAAATGAATAAATCCAATCTGTTCTTAACTGCCGCTGTGGGTCTGATGGTGTGGAGCGGCGCAGCGCAGGCGCAATTTACCGACAACAAGGTCAAGATCGGCGTGCTGACCGATTTGTCCGGCACCTATTCGGATTTGGCCGGACAAGGCTCGATCGAGGCGGCCAAGTTGGCCATCGAGGATTTCGGCGGCAAAGTGGCGGGCGTGCCCATCGAACTGGTCACCGCCGATCATCAGAACAAGGGCGACATCGGCTCGGCCATCGCCCGCAAATGGTATGAGTCGGACGGTGTGGACGCCATCTTCGATCTGGTCACCTCGTCCGTCGGCATCGCCGTGCGCGAAGTATCCAAGGAAAAAGGCAAGATCGACGTCAATTCCGGCGCTGGAACCTCTGCGCTCACCAACGACAAATGTTCTCCCACCGGCTTCCACTGGGCCTACGACACCTATGCCCTGGCCAACGGCACCGGCAACGCCGTGGTCAAACAAGGCGGCGACACCTGGTTTTTCCTGACCGCCGATTATACCTTCGGCCAGAACATGCAAGCCCAAACCGAGCGGGTGATCAAGGTCAATGGCGGCAAGGTGCTGGGCGCAGTCAAGCACCCCTTCCCCAATGCCGACTTCTCGTCGTTCCTGATGCAGGCTCAAAGCTCTAACGCCAAGATCATCGGGCTGGCCAATTCGGGCAGCGACACCATCAATGCCATCAAGCAGGCCAAGGAATTCGGCATCACCCAAAGCGGCCAGCAATTGGCCGCTCTGCTGGTGTTCATTACCGACGTGCATTCAATGGGATTGGACGTGGCGCAGAAGATGCTGCTGACCACCGGTTATTACTGGGACATGGACGATCCCAGCCGCGCCTTCGCCAAGCGCTTCGCCGCCCATATGAACGGCAAGATGCCGACCATGGTCCAGGCGGGGGTCTATTCCTCTGTCCGCCATTACCTGCGCGCCATAGAAGCCGCCAAGACCGATGACGGCCCGAAAGTGGCCGACAAAATGCGCGAGTTGCCCATCGTCGATTTCTTCGCCAAGAACGGCCATCTGCGCCCCGACGGCCGCATGGTGCATGACATGTATCTGGTGCAGGTCAAAACGCCGCAAGAGTCCAAAGTCCCCTGGGATTATTACAAGGTGCTGCGGACCATTCCCGGCGACGAGGCCTATCAACCCCTGTCCGAGAGCACCTGCCCCTTGGTGAAAAAGTAGGACCATGCCCACCGTATTTGGCATCCCCATGGCGGCGTTGTTTGGACAAGTCGTTCTCGGCTGTGTGAACGGCGCCTTTTACGCTCTGCTTAGTTTGGGATTGGCCTTGATCTTCGGCCTGCTCAACGTCATCAACTTCGCCCACGGCGCGCTCTATATGATGGGCGCGTTCGCGGCGTGGCTGCTGCTGGGATATGCGGGCATCGGCTATTGGGGCAGCCTGATATTGGCCCCGCTGATCGTCGCCTTGATCGCGGGACTCATCGAGCGGTTGTTGTTGTCGCATCTGTACAAGCTGGATCATCTCTACGGCTTGCTGTTGACCTTTGGGCTGGCCCTGTTGCTGGAAGGACTGTTCCGGCAACAGTTCGGCGTGTCCGGTTTGCCCTACGCCGTTCCGCCCGAACTGCAAGGGGTGTGGAATTTGGGCTTCATGATCCTGCCCATCTATCGCGGCTGGGTGGTGGCCGTTTCCGTGGTGGTGTGCGTCAGCATTTGGGCGCTGATCGAGAAAACCAAACTGGGCGCGATTTTACGGGCGGCGACGGAAAACCCAACCTTGCTGGCGGCGTTCGGCGTGAACGTGCCCCTGCTGATGACCGCCACCTTTTGCCTTGGCGCGGCATTGGCGGGATTGAGCGGCGTGCTGGCTGCTCCGATCTATTCGGTCAATCCGCTGATGGGATCGAACTTGATCATCGTGGTGTTCGCCGTGGTGGTGATCGGCGGCATGGGGTCGATCATGGGCGCGGTGGTGACCGGTTTCGCCTTGGGGCTGATCGAGGGTCTGTGCAAGGTCTTCGTTCCGCAAGTCACCGCCACGGCGGTGTTTGTCATCATGGCGATTGTGCTGCTGGTTCGTCCGGCGGGGCTGTTCGGCAAAAGGAGATAAGTCATGCAGCTGTCCCGTCAGACCCTTTTTACCCTGGCCCTGCTGCTGATCGGCCTTGTTCTGCCCCATTTCGTCTATCCGGTGTTCTTGATGAAAGGGCTGTGCTTCGCCCTGTTCGCCTCGGCCTTTGACTTGCTGTTGGGCCATGTGGGCTTGCTGTCGTTCGGTCACGCCATGTTCTTTGGCTTTGCCGGATATGTCACCGCCCACGCCGCCCGCGAATGGGCTTTGTCGCCCGAGCTGTCCATTCTATTGGGCGTTCTGACCGCGACCTTGCTGGGCTTGGTTACGGGCTGGCTGGCCATCCGCCGTCAGGGCATCTATTTCGCCATGGTCACCCTGGCCTTGGCTCAAATGATGTATTTCGTCGCCGTCGAAGCGCCCTTCACCCATGGCGAAGACGGCATCCAGGGCGTGCCGCGCGGCCTGCTGTTCGGCCTGATCCCCTTGAACGATCCCTTGGCCATTTATTACACCGTGCTGGCGATTTTCGTGTTGGGCCTGGCCCTGATCCACCGCGTCGTGCAATCCCCGTTCGGACAGGTGCTGAAAGCCATCCGCGACAACGAACCACGGGCCATCAGTCTGGGCTATCGCGTCGATCAGTATAAATTGCTGGCCTTCGTGCTGTCGGCAGGGATTTCCGGTCTGGCCGGTTCGGTCAAGGCGTTGGTGTTCCAATTGGCCTCGCTGACCGACGTGCATTGGCATGCCTCGGGCGAGGTGGTGCTGATGACCTTGCTGGGCGGCGGCGGCACCTTGTTCGGCCCCACTTTGGGGGCCTTCGTGGTGGTGATCATCCAGAACTCCCTGGCCGAGGCCGGGTCGTGGGTGACCATCATTCAAGGCGCCATCTTCGTGCTCTGCGTCCTGGCGTTTCGCCGCGGCATCGTAGGCACGCTTTCCCCCTGGTTCGCCAAGATCGGCATCAAGGTCTGAACCCTGAACGCTCTTTATGAGCGTTCAGGGGAGTCGCGTTTAGACCGGGCGAGCGCCGGTATGAATGATCGTGCCCACATGCTCGCCCCGCAAAGCGGCGGTCAGTCGCCCCGACACCAGCCCATTGACAACCTGGACGCGCTCCAGATTGCGCGCATTGGCCATCACCTCCAGCAGCGCACGGTCGAAGGGCAGCGTGCCCGTCAGCTTGGCAAGGTCCTGGTAGTTCGCCTCGCGCAGGAATTGCGCCTTCTCGCCGCCTTCGGCTTTGGGATCGTTGGTATAGACCCCATCCACATCTTCCACGATGGTCAACCCGGCAGCGCCCAGGGCGTCGGCCAGCAAGAACGCGCCCGTATCGGCCCGGTGATGCGGAATGCGCGAATTGGGAAATTCGTGATGGTGATAGGGCGGAAAAGCGCTGCCCACCACGGCGCGGGCGGCGGAAAGATGGATCGCCAGCTGGTTGGAGATGGTGTGATGCTCCACATAGGACACGCCCTCGGGAGCCAGCAACGACGCCAGAATATGGCCGTTCTGTCCGGCCTCGCTGGCCGCAAGCGGAGCCAAGGAGCCGACCGGCAAGCCCAAATCAAGGCCGACGCCATAAAGATGACGGGCGCGGATGCCAGCGCCGGTCAAGATCAGCAGCCGGTGTTCGGGCAACAGTTTGCGGATCTCGTCCACGATGGGCAAGATCGCCTCGGCACCGCGATCCATGATCGAGCGCCCGCCGATCTTGACCACTTGCAACCAGGGCAGAAGACGAATGGGACGCCCGCCGGCAACCGGACGGGTCAAATCGCCGTCCAGCAGGGTCTGACGGGCGAGCGCGGAAGCGACGTGCATGATGCTGTTGGTGGTCATATCAGGTATCCTCTAGCTCGCGGTAATGATGGTGCCCACATGCTCGCCAGCAAGCGCACGGGTCAAATTGCCGGGAACAAGGCCGTTGACAACCTGGACCTGACGAATGTGGCGCGACGCCTTGAGAAGGTCGAGCACCGGGAATTCAAGGATCGAATCGTGCAGCCCCTTGGCCTTCATTTCATCGACCGAGATTTTTGCGATGAAGGTGGCGTCCTTCGAGGTTTTGGGATTGGCGGTATAAAGACCGTCTTCGTCCTTAACATAGATCATCGCCTTGCAGCCAAACTGCTCGGCCATAAGGAAACATCCGGCATCGGTGCGATAGGGCGGGATGACGCCCTCGGGCGCGGGGCGCATCCACAGCTTATAGGGCGGCATGCCGCTGAAAATGACGGCGTTCACGTCTTCAAGAAAAAGCGGAACCGCCGAAAGACCGGCGCCATCCACAACCGAAATCCCATGTTTCGCCAGCAGCGTGCCCAGCATCACGGCGTTCTGATCGGCAACCGAAGCGCCCAACTGCGACAACAAGCCAGCCGGAAGATTAAGCCCCGCCGCGATGGAGTACAGGTGCCGAGCCCGCGTGCCCGCGCCGGTTCCAATCATCAATTTGTGCGTCTTGCGAGCGGCCAGGATTTCATCCACCAGCGGGTAAACTGCCGAGCGGCCACGGTCGATCACGCTTTGGCCGCCGATCTTGATCACCGTTGCGTCCGGCATGATCCGGAAATCCGCAGCCTGTTCCGCCGCCGCCTGAAGGTCCGCGTCGGTCAAGGATCGCTGCATGAGAAGCGCCTCGAGTTCCGCTGTCGTATTGTCCATGAGTGTCCTCTCTTTTCGTGTATCGCAGCCTCTGATCGCACCGATGCGCCAAGACATCTGCCGAAAAAATGGACCGTATTGCTCCGCGCGTCAATTGGTGAGTAAAAAATCATCACATAAGTTTTAGTCTGCCGGGGCGCCCGGCGGTCTGCCATCAAATCCAGCCTCGCACTGTTCGCAAGTGGGGCCATTGCCGTAATTGTGGACGAAATAGCCATGGGCAATATACGTATTGTTTCCAATAAGATGCAGGTTGCCGCAGGTCCAGCGCCAGAATGGAAAATTTGACCACCGCCATGCGGCGATACAACTCCGCCGCCGCCGCCCCCACCCCTTCCGTCTCAAAGCCGGACAAACGTAGAGAGGTGGCGATTTCCTCCCGCAGGTCCGAGTCATCCTCGACGACGATGATCTTTCCCACAGTCGCCCTCCTCAAAAATCAATGGCGCCATTGTCATTATTCGAGACAAAAATCAACCGTTCGCAACCGCCGATTATTTGTCGATATTTTATCGAATATTCGATAATCAAGCATCTATTCATTCACACCCCGCCAACAGACGCGGAATGCCACATTTTAGCCTTACTAAAATTCACCTTTGAGTCGTTCTAGGGAAAACACCCTAACCCTTTGTGGTTATTCCCCAGATACAATCAAAGAGTCTATGCTATTTGCGAATCAGACCTACTAGGGATTGATCCAGGGCTGTTTAACGCTAATCAGATAGCCTCGTAGGCGAGAATGTGATCGATGCTGAGAGCCCCGTTCCAGAGGGCCTGTGCAATGTTTGTGGTTCGGTTTTTGCGCAAGATATTGAGGGCGAAGCTGCGGGCGCGAGCC
>CAIYCT010000099.1 GCA_903924765.1 uncultured Rhodospirillaceae bacterium
ACTAGCGTCAACACCCAATCCCATTACCGGGAAACATACGGTTATGACGCAACGGCTCAAACAAAGACTGAAAGCCTTCTGGCGCAATTCATCCGGCACTGCCGCCCTGGAATTCGCCTTGATCGCGTTGCCCTTCTTCACCCTTTTATTGGGAACGATTGAGGTTGGGTTGTTGACATTAAAGATCTCGATCCTTGAAGGCGCAACCCGTGAAGCCGCTCGACAAATCCGAACCGGAGCCGTGCAAACCAACGCAAACCCCATTGGATTGTTCCAACAAACCTTGTGCGCCGGCTTGCTCAATCTCTATGACTGCAACAGTTTTTACGTGGACGTTCGAACCTTCTCCGACTTCACCACCATTTCAATCCCGACCCCTTTGTTCGACGCAAACGGCAATCCCACGAATTTGGTTTTCCAACCCGGTGGAGCGGGAACGGTAGAAACCGCCCGCGTGGTCCATAATCACCAATTCATCACTCCTCTGATCGGACAGTTGATGGGGTCCGGGGCCAGCAACGGCCTGACCATCCTCTCAACCGCAGTGTTCAAAACGGAGCCTTATCAATGATTCGGCGCTGGATAAAAGACACGCACGGGCTGGCCGCGGTGGAATTCGCCTTGATCGCGCCGGTGATGGTCGCCGCCTTGCTGGGGATGATCGAGGTGAACAACATCATCACCTCGTACAGCAAAAGTGTTTCGGCGGCCCAATCGGTATCGGACTTGGTATCCCAATCCAACAGTTTGGTCACGTCGCAGGTGGACTCGATCGTAGTGGCGGCCCAACGCATCTTGGACCCACTGATCAGCGACGCCACCACCTTGTCGGTGGATGTGTCCTCCATCGCCCTCGACGCCAACGACAAGCCCTATCAGGCCTGGACCTATCATTGGGGCAAAAGCTCGACCCCTCCGTCGCCCACTCTGGCCACTGGACTGGGAGCGGCCAACGAAAGCGTCATCGTCGCGGCGCTCAGCTACACCTGCACGCCGCTGATCCATGAGATCTTACCGCAGGCCACCTTCAATGAAATCGCCATCACCCGTCCCAGAACGACGCGGAAGATCGCCTATAACGGAGTCACGGGGTAATCATGATCAATATTCGCAGCCTGTTTCAATGCAAACGCGGCAACGTCTCGATCCTGTTCGCCTTCAGCCTGATCCCGGTGGTGGCGTGCGCTGGCATGGCCGTCGATGTGGCCCAAGCCTACGCCGCCAAGACCCGCATGGGATACGCGTTGGACGCCGCCACCTTGGCGGTTGGGTCTTCGACCGGCACTAACGCTCAATTGACGCAAATCGCTCAGAATATTTTCAACGCCAATTTTCCCTCCGGTACCTTGGGGGCTACGCCGACCATCGCCCTGACGGTCACAGGCAGCACCATCTCGGCCACCGCGTCCGCCTCGATCCCAACCACCTTGATGAAGGTCGTCGGCATCACTACCGTTCCCATCTCGGCCAACAGCACCGTCATCCGTCAGATCAACGGGCTGGAACTGGCCATGGTGCTGGACAATACCGGTTCCATGGTCACCAACAATAATATCGGTGCCGTGCGGACCTCCGCCCAGACTCTAACCGACATTCTGTTTGGCGGCATCGCTGTACATCCTTATTTGAAAATTGCCTTGGTGCCCTATTCGGCCGCCGTAAATGTGGGCTCCATCGCCCCCAGCTTGATCACCACAAGCGACCAATACGCCCCCACCAATCCGCTGGGATGGAAAGGCTGCGTCATCGAACGGGCTGGCGCCGACGGCATCGGCGACACGCCCACCGTGTCGTGGATGCGCTACAACTGGCTGCCCGCCGTGGACAACAATTACAGCCTGACCAACGCCGCCACCGTTTTGACCGGACAGTCCTATGGCAATTCGGCCACCGGCCCCAATCTGGGCTGCCCAACGCCGATTACGCCTTTGACCAACGTCTACTCGACCGTCACCGCCGGCATCTCGGCCATGCAAGCTTGGAGCCGAGGCGGCACCCTGGGCGACATCGGCATGGCGTGGGGGCTTCGGGTCCTGTCGCCCGATTGGCCGTTCCAACAGGGTTTGCCATTCGGCACGCCGCAATGGACCAAAGCCTTAATCCTGATGACCGATGGCGACAATCAATTCTATAAGTTGACTGGCACGTCGGGCGGCAACAAGGTCAATACCGCCGTCAACTCGGACTATACCGGCTATGGACGGCTCGACGAGTTGGGCCGCATGGGCACCACCAACGTCAGCACGGCGAATGCTTTAATCAACACGCGTTTGGCCTCGGTGTGCCAAACCCTGAAATCCAAAGGCGTGGTTATCTACACGATCATTTTCACGTCAGGTATTTCCACCACCACACAAAATATGTACAAGAATTGCGCCACCGACCCCAGCAAGTATTACAATGCGCCGACCCAAACCGACTTGCAGAATTCCTTCCAAGCCATCGCCACCGAACTCAGCAAGCTGCGCGTCGCTCAATAACATATAAAAAACCGTCATCCCCTGCTTTAGGTGGGGATGACGGTTTTATTGTGCCGTCGTTTATTTCACCGGTGATTTTTGGGCTGTGTCGGCAGGCGGTTGCATCGGGTCGGAGCAATGGGCGGAAGAACACGCCACTGTCACCGAGCTGCCGCCCGGGGTCCAGTTTTTGCCCGAGCCGTAATGGATCGAGACCCCCCCCGGCATCCGCCTGAACGACCACTACAGTGCGTTCCCACAAAACTGCGCCTTTGGAATCCAATCCGGCCAAAGACGTTCCCCCCGCTCGTTTGCCGAACACCGCAAGAGATTTTGCCGATTGCACGGTAATGTCGGCAATGGTTGGATCGCCGACAACAATTTGCGCAGGAGACGCGGTCAGCCGCATCAACGCCGCATGCCCCACGGACACCTCCAGCGCGTCATCGGCCACGGCAGCGACGGGAAACAGAAAGCCCGCGATTATTGCCAATTTTATTGTGTTCATTTTCTTTATCCGCTACCATTAAACAGTGACTGGATTTTATTACTAAATATATTCAACTTCAATACTTTTAGTTATTGTATAATTTCAGATGTATTTAGATAAAATTGTTTATAAATTTAAGATCGGGGAGTATTGGCATGGCACGAATTCATGGATATGTTTTGGCGCTGTCGAGCATAGCGGCGCTGTTGGGCGGGTGCGCCCATGGCTTCTCCACCCCATCGAACGCGGCCGAAAACAGCTCCACACCTGCGGCACACCAGCAAAGCGCTGATGACGCCGTCGACCAGTCGCTCAAAAACGCCGCCAGCGCCGCCGAACTCAATCACGATTACAAAGGCGCCATTCAACATTTGAACACGCTTTATCAGCGCCACACTGGTGACCGCGACATCGCCATCGCCTTGGCGCGCAATCTGCGCTTCAGCGGACAAGCCCAAACCGCCGCCGATGTTATGCAATCCAGCCTAAGCCGCTTTACCGACGATCCCGACATGCTGACCGAATTGGGCAAGGATTATCTGGCGGTGGATCGGGTCACTCTGGCGGTGAAATATCTGGAAAAAGCTCAGACTTTGGCGCCCACGCGCTGGGAACCGGTCGCCACCTTGGCGGTGGCCTATGATACCCAAGGCTATAGCGAGATGGCGTTGGACGCCTATAAACGAGCCGACTCTCTGTCGCCGGACAACCCCGCCATCCTCAACAATATGGGGCTGTCGCAAGCGTTGGCCGGACATTTGGACCAGGCGTTGGCGACCATGAATCGCGCCGCCGATTTGCCCAACGCCACCGCGCAAGTGCGGCAAAACTTGGCCCTGCTGCTGGCCTTGAAAGGCAAAACCGCCGAGGCCGCCCGCCTGACCGGCCACGACATGTCCACCGAGCAAGCCAAGTCCAACATCGAAATCCTGAGGGAACTGGCGGCAGCCCGTAAGCAATAAAAGATGATTTTCTTGTGTCCTGCTGACAAAGCGACCAGCCGGGAAATCAATTCTCGCCCCAATCCTTTGCCTTGATGGCTGGGAAGGACGGCAATATCGCAAATATATGAGCAATCAAAGACAAAGTGCCGGAACATGCTGTTGGTGAACGCAGCTTTTAAACCGGATGGGGTTTTGATCCCCAACGGCGCGGCGCGATAGAGGTTTGACAGTTCGGTCCAGTCTATTTCGTCCAGGGACTGACGCCATTCAAGCTCCATAGCGAACCTCTTTTTGCTGAAAACAGGAGGGGTGTCAGGTGATTTCTGTCTCAGCACAATCTGTGACTATACATGA
>CAIYCT010000100.1 GCA_903924765.1 uncultured Rhodospirillaceae bacterium
CCGGCCAAGGTCGTGCGCACTGCTTTGCAGGACGCCGCCTCGGTCGCTGGTCTGCTGATCACTACCGAAGCGCTGATCGTCGAAAAGCCCAAGAAGGAAGCTCCGCCCATGCCTCAAGGCGGCGGTGACGACTTCGGCGGCATGGGTTTCTAATCCATCCGTTAAAGACGGTTTCGTTCTTAAACCCCCGGTCGCAAGGCCGGGGGTTTTTGCTTGGCAAAAACAGTCGGCCCCTCAACGACCATTGCGGTCGTGGGCAAGACAGCAGAAGCGCCCGTCCGCCGAGGGCTTGATTAAATACGGGGGTTTTTACTTGACCGTGGCCCTTACGAACATCAAGCAATATTCACAAATTTTTTGTGCGCATTATGATAGCGTCTCGTCCTTGCTTTGGGCTTCCAAGCCATGGAGGACGGAAATGAAATTTCGCAGCACCACCATCAAAGTCCCACTTTTAGGACTTGTCTTGGTTGCGGCGCTCGGCCTTCTCGGTCTGGCGGGCTATTCCACCTTGGTAATCAAGCAGAACGGCCTGGACGGCAAGATCGCCTTGACCAATCAAATGGCCCAATCGGCCAAAAGCATCGCCGCAATTAATCACGAACGAGCGGTCAAGGGAGAGATCAGCGAGGACGACACCAAGGAGCTGACCCGCAACGCCCTGCGCGCCATGAAATGGGACGTCAACGGCTATCTGTTCGTTTACAATCTGGACGGCGTCACCATCGTCCATGGCCGCACGCCAAAGCATGAAGGAACCAGCGATATCGATATGACGGACAATAGCGGCTTCGCCTATGTCCGCGAATTCATTCGCGTCGCCAAAACAGGAGGCGGCAATGTGTTTTACGCCACCGCAAAACCCGGCGAAACCCAGCGCTCGCCCAAGGTCTCCACCATCGCGCCGTTCGAACCGTGGGGCTGGGTGATCGGCACCGGCGTTTATATCGACGATATCGAAGCGGTTTTTTGGAAAAACGTCAGTAAAATGGGCATTGTCGCTCTAATCATCTTATTGGCGGTCGGAATCATCGCCCGCCAACTGTCGCTGATGATCATCAACCCGGTCAAGGGATTGGCCGACGTCACCCATGAAATCGGCAAAGGCAATTACGACATTCAAGTGCCCGCCACCGAGCGCGCCGACGAAATCGGCGTGCTGGCCAACGCCGTCGATGCCTTGAAGGCCGAAGCCAAAATCGCCGAGTCCCTGCGCAAGGAACAAGAAGAGATGAAGCTTCGGGCCGAGGATGCCCGAAAATCCTCCATGCTGACCATGGCCAACACCTTCGAATCCTCGGTGATGGGCGTGGTCGGGGTCATCGCGTCCGAAGCGGGCAACAACGATCTGGCCGCCAAATCGCTCAATTCGGTCGCCACCCATGCCCGCGACGAAGCGGGCGGAGTGACCCAGGCGGCCACCTCGGTGGATTCCTCGTTGCAGGCGGTGGCGGCCATGACCGAGGAATTGTCGGCCTCCATCAACGAGATCGCCGGGCAGATTCAATCCGCCTCCATCGTCTCGGCGGAGGTCAATGCCAAGGCTGAGGAAACCAGCGGCTTGGTGCTGAACCTATCCCATGTGGTCGAAAAGATCACCGGCATCGCCGGGATGATCACCGACATCGCCAGCCAGACCAATTTGTTGGCCCTGAACGCCACCATCGAGGCGGCGCGGGCCGGCGATGCGGGCAAAGGGTTTGCCGTGGTCGCCAACGAAGTCAAGCATCTGGCCAACCAGACCGCCAAGGCAACTGAAGACATCATCAGTCAAATCAATGCCGTGCGCGACGCCACCAACAAGTCGGTAACCGCAATCAGCGACGTGGCCAGCAGCATCGGTCAGATGAGCACCATCACCGCCACCATCGCCGCCGCGGTCGAGGAGCAATCCGTCGCCACCCGCGAAATCAGCGCCAATGTTCAGCAAGCAGCCAATGGCTCGACCATGGTCAGCGCCTTTGTCGGACGTCTGGAACAGATTATCGGCGCCGTGGATTCCGAGGCGACGAGTGTCGCCGGAGCGTCCTCGCAGCTAAACGGCCAAGTGGACAATCTGCGCGCCGAGGTCAATCGTTTCCTGCAAACAGTGCGCACTTAACCCAAGTAATTAGAACCCCTATAGATTTGTCACCAAAATGCCATTTGCGGTGACGGTGAATCTGTCCACAATGCCTCATGGCCTTTCAATGGGGATCTAAAAGCATGACCGGCACCAAAAAAGACACTCATAACTTCAACGAGCGCGTCCACGCCGAAATGGAAGACAGCTTCGATGAAGAGTTGGAAATGGAGCTTGACGATGACCGTCTGGCCAAACTCCTGGACGACCTTTCCGACAATCCCGACATTCCGAGACCGGACCTGCTGAACCGGCATGTGTATTTCAAAGAACTGTTCCGGTTGCAGCGCGAGCTGATCAAGCTGCAAGACTGGGTGGTCAGTCAGAAGCTGAAGGTCGTGGTGCTGTTCGAAGGCCGCGACGCCGCTGGCAAGGGTGGCGTGATCAAGCGCATCACCCAACGCCTGAACCCGCGCGTTTGCCGCGTTGCCGCGCTGCCCGCCCCGTCCGAGCGCGAGCGCACACAATGGTACTTCCAACGCTATGTGCAGCATCTGCCCGCCGGTGGCGAAATGGTGCTGTTCGACCGCTCGTGGTACAATCGCTCTGGCGTGGAGCGCGTCATGGGCTTCTGTAAGGACGACGACGTGGAAGAGTTCTTCCGCACCGTGCCTGAATTCGAAAAAATGCTGATCCGCTCGGGCATCATTTTGCTCAAATACTGGTTCTCCATCACCGATGACGAACAGCATCTGCGGTTCCAAATGCGCATTCACGATCCCATCAAGCAGTGGAAGCTGAGCCCGATGGATCTGGAATCTCGCCGCCGTTGGGAAGATTACACCAAGGCCAAGGAATCCATGCTGGAACACACTCACATCCCGGAAGCGCCGTGGTGGGTGGTCGAAGCGGTGGACAAAAAGAAGGCTCGGTTGAACTGCATCAGCCACCTGCTCAGCCAAATCCCCTACAAGGACGTGCCACACGATACGGTCATTCTGCCCGAGCGCGTGCACAATCCCGATTACATTCGCAATCCGGTGCCCAAAGACATGTACGTGCCGGATAATTATTAATGACGGACAACCGCGTCACGCTCTTCCATGCGCCCCACTCCCGCTCAACCGGGATTGTGTGTCTGCTGGAAGAGCTGGACGCGGATTACGATCTGAAAATCTTGAACCTGAAGGCCGGCGATACTCGTCGGCCTGATTTTTTGACCATCAATCCCATGGGTAAGGTGCCTGAAAGCCAACGCGGTGCGGCTTCAGCTTCACGCCCTGGCCTACAACCTGTCCAACTTCCTGCGCACACTGGCCCTGCCCGACGAGATGGAAAGCTGGTCGCTGACCACCATCCGCGAGAAGGTGGTGAAGATCGGCGCGAAGGTCATCGCCCACGCCCGCTACGCCGTCTTCCAGATGGCCGAGGTCGCGGTGCCGCGTGATCTGTTCCGACGCATCCTCGACATGATCGACGATCTTCGACCACGAGAGCCAGCGCCATGTTGACGGTCAAAGCCGTCGGTTCCTTGAGACGAGCGACAGGCGAAGTGCGTCCGCGCCGCTGCAAAATGGGCGGGAATCCCGTCGCCTGGGCAGGTCAAGGCGGCCAACGCTGCGATCAGGGCGCAATGGATGCCATTGTCAGGGGATTCCGCCTTCCGGTTGGGCCGGAATCTGGGTACACTACCGTAAGCAGGGGGCGGATGGGTCGTCTATCTGGGAAATGTAGGTGAAATTGTACGACTGCTATCGTAGGCAAAGCGGGTATTGATGTAAAATGTTCGAAAGTCTCTGGTCGGCCAGCTACCATTCGCGGATGTCCTCCAATCCCGATGTGCAACAATTATCTTTGCATGCTGCTTGATTTTCAGCAGAGGATTGTGGAAAAACGACAAGAGAAATAGTATTAATCAATGAGTCATTCGACGAAACAGTTAATCACCGAGTGGTGTCCGGATGATCGGCCCAGTATAGCTGTGACACGATATCGAATGGCTCTGGCATGGCTACTGGCACTTTCAACCATTGCCTATTTCTCCTGGCGAACCAGTGTTATCAATCCTGACTCGCCTATATTTTCCTGGCTATTCATTGCTGTAGAATTTGTGAGCGTCATGTCGGGAGTCTTCTTTGCATCCATGACGCTGCGCCTGTCCCACCGGCATATGAAACCGGCACCTCCAGGATTATCTGTTGATGTATTTATCACCACTTTCAACGAGCCCGAAGCACTCGTACGTTGCACGCTGACAGCGGCGCTCGCAATACGCTATCCGCATCGGACCTGGCTGCTCGACGATGGTGCGCGCCCCGAAATGCAGGCGCTGGCGAAAGAATTGGAGTGCAGCTATCTCGCCCGTCGCGTCAATACCGACGCCAAGGCGGGCAATCTGAATTACGGCCTGGCAAATTCTCATGGAGATTTTGTTGTCGTGCTGGACGCCGATCATATTGCGTTGCCCGAGTTTCTTGATAACACCTTGGGGCATTTTGCCGACTCACGAGTGGCTTTCGTTCAGACGCCACAGGAATTTTACAACTTCAATTCCTTTGAACACATGAGCGTTGCCCGCGCAACAGACTCGTGGAGCGAGCATTCATTGTTTCACCATGTCATTCAGCGCCAGCGTGACCTTGTAAATGCGGCAATGTTTTCGGGAACTGGAGCCATATTGAGGCGCGAGGCGCTGAATGAAATCGGCGGATTCGCAACCGGAACGGTCACCGAGGACATGCACACCAGCGTTCGCCTGCACGCGCGAGGCTGGCATTCTATGTTTCACGCCCAATCTCTTTCTGCCGGGCTGGCGACCACCGACGCCAGAAGTTTTGGGCGCCAGCGCCTGCGATGGGGCCAAGGCGCCATGCAAGTCTTCGTGCAGGAAAGGATGCTTGCGCGGGAAGGACTCAGCAGGAGCCAGCGTATCGCCTACGTCTCTCATGTCATCGGAAATCTCGTCGGCTGGAAGACAATGGCCATGGCTTTTTTTCCTTCCGTAACAATGTTGACAGGCATTTCCCCGCTCCATGCCGACATTGCGACTTACCTCGCCGTCGTCGGTACGTATTTCACGATCAATGTGTTGGTCTTTGAGGAGATCGCGCGCGGTCACGGGCGATTATTCCGTAGTGAGATTCATAATCTGGCACGCTGTATCCCCTCGATTCTGATCGTCTTCTCAGCCTGGCGACGTAATCTGCCGTTCCGGGTGACGCCCAAGGTGCCGCAGCAGAACAAAGACGCTCACCAGGTTTTTCTGCCTTGGTTCGTCATTGCGGCAACTTGTTGTGGCCTGGTTGCAGCATGGTGGCGGGTAGCGACAGGAGCTACGTCCGGGGCAGGCGCGAGCCTCATGTTGGTTTGGGCTGCCTATGTCATATGGAATGCTGTCGGGGTCATTCAAATCAGCCGGCGTTGTCGCGTACAGACAGGCATCGAGCCACTGTTTCCCGCCGATTTGTTCGTGACGCTTGAGTTCGACGATAGTCAAGCACGGCCGCCATACCACAACAAAACCATTGGGATCGCGATTGACCGGATTGTGCTGCGTTCAGATTCTTGTCTGATTTGCTCCGATGAACAGCCGATTACCGCCAGTTTTACAATTAACCGGCGCCTTTGGCAGCTGGCCGGAAGAATACATAAGGTGTCGGAAGGCTGCGTTGAGATCAAGTGGAGCTTTGAGTCCAAACAACAGGCTGCCGAATACGCCCTGGAGGTGATTTCACGCCGTATATACGCTCTGCAAAAATTCAGCCGTCTCGACCATGAAACCCGATGGTCAAGTTTGACCGCATCCATGGACAACAAGTTTGGCATCAAATAGTTCATTTCTTATCCGAAATAAACATCTTAAAGGGGGGCGATGCGAAACATCATGAAATATGGAAATCTTTTTGTTGGCATTGCGCTTTGCATGGCGGACATGCAATCCGCAAATGCGGAGTCCGGAATTGTCCTAGCAGGGGATGATGAATCGCAACACTCCAGTTATAAATATCTGGGGGGTATCGTAAGCATAGATCATCCATTTGCTGAAAACGGCCTGCTCGCCAAGATATGGGTAGACTGGTTGCGCTATGACTACCTGGCGTCAAATGCCAAGATACACGCAAACGTTGCCGGACTTCAACTGGCGGCTGGGTACCAATGGTTGCGTCCGGAAGGCAGCACGGTCGTCTCCCTCGGGGTAGGATCCTACAACACCCAATTACCCGCTGGCGTCACTTCGCGCCAGTTGGGGACGCTTACAGGCGCGGTGGCGGGACTTGATTTCACAGAGTCATTGACTCCGAAAACCCGGTTTGAAAGCATTTTGAATTATACGGATAAAAGCAGGGACTACTGGGGCCGCGCACGTTTCATGACCTCAACTGCTGGCACATGGCATTTGGGGCCGGAGATTGTCGCGCAAGGAAATCCGAGCTATTCGGCCTATCGGCTGGGAATAGCTGTCACCGGCATTCAACTTAGCGAAAAGGCCTATCTTGAAGGAAACACGGGCTATGCCAAGACAGCACACATTGGCGGCGGAGCGTACGCCGGAATTTCCTTGATGGTTCCATTTTGACGGTATCTTGAGATGGAAGGCGCACAAGAATTTTCTTGTTGATTGTTTAGGGCGCGACCGCTTTTTTAAAACTCTACCGTCGAATCAAATGAACCTGAATGTTTTTAATCAAAAAGAGCAAAAAATTAACAAGCGTAACTGACCTTTCAATTATCAAGAGTCATACAAACCTGCCAATTCCCTATAAATTAAACAGCAGCTTTATAACGTGAAGCCGTCAATCAGATGTCCAATCTTGAGGGTCGGCTTCGGGTCGGTTGCTGTCGCTGGTTGCCGACAACAGATGTCTCTTGTCAGTCTAAAGCAGGCTTATGTCGGCTTAAAGCACGGTGACGCCATCGTCACCGAACAGGCCGCCATCTGCCTGTATCTGGCCGATCTGTACCCTAAGAAAAAGCTGGCCCCGCCCCTGGGCGATCCGTTGCGCGGTCCCTATTTGCGCTGGATGGTGTTTTACGGCTCCAGCTTCGAACCGGCCCTGATCGATCTGGCCGAGAAGAAAACCCCGTCGCAACCGGTCATGTCCGCCTACGGCTCGCTGCAAGCGGTGCTCGACACCCTCAATAGCCAGCTGGCAACCGGTCCCTATTTCCTGGGCGAGACCTTCACCGCTCTGGACGTGTTGTGGGGCAACGCCCTGTGCTGGGCCTTAATGGTCGGTCTGCTGCCCGACCGGCCCCTGATCCAGTCCTACGCCGACCGCATCAGCGCCCGCCCCGCCATCCAGCGCGCCCGCGCCAAGGACGCGGAACTGGCGGCAGCGCAAGGGCAGTGACGCAACACATTCAGCACAGATAATGCTATCGACACTCAGAAATTTCCAAACTCTGAACCGCGACCACCACCCTTGCAGAACACCCTTCAGCGGTTCTGGTTTGCCGAGGCCGCTAAACGTATAATTGGTCGTCCGTGAACAACTCTGAACGCCGCCCGTTCCCAAGCGTCGTGTCCAATTCCAAGTAACGATAATTGCCAGATTTGGAGGTTTACCCCGTTAAATCTGGCAAATTGTTTTTGCGGATTTTTGTGCTTTTCACCGTCCTTGGGTTGTGATTCCATCGTTCTTGTGGAGAAGCCTTTCCGCCTCATGGCCGAACTGGATGAGGTGCATGCCTGCACTTTAGAACAGCGGCTTGCCGGGTTCTTGCTGGTCCACGCATCAGGCAAGGGCGTGCTGCGTCAGACACAGCAGGAGATCGCCGACCATATCGGCACCACTCGCGAAGTGATTGCGCGTCTAACCAGCCGCATGGCTAGGCTAGACTGGATCGCCACCAAACGCGGCTCAATCACCATCCTAGATCGTTCCATCCTGACCGAACTGTCGAGGCGAGGCATATAGGAATAAAGCTCCATGCCAATCAATTGAATTGAATGACTTGCTTGGATGAATAGCAGCCATTTTGCCCCCTACAACAAACTTCCCTGCCGCCCATCGGATGACCCCGGCTTCTTTGGAGCGGCGGGCTTGGCGGGTGGCGTGCCTTCGGCCTTCACAGCCACGGTTCCGTCCTTTAATTCCACCGCCAGGGCCGCGCCCGGTTCCACTGCCTGGGCCGATTGCACCGGCTGGCCGGTTTCGTCGCGCAGGACCGCGAAGCCGCGCGCCAGCACCGAACGATAGGAATAGCTGTCCAGCAATTTGCCGGTCTGCGCCACCGCCCGCGTCTGGTCGGCCAACAGCCGCTGCATGGCTGGTTGCAAACGCCCGCCCACTTGCTCCAGCCGCAGATGGGATTTTTCCTGGCGGCCTTTTTCCGCCTGCACCGCCAGCTTAATGGCGTGATCCAGGCCGGTGCTGAGGCGTTCCCATTCCCGCTGCCGCCGCTCCAGTAGATTGGGCAGGGCCAGACGCAGCCGGTCGGCGCGGTCGTCCAGCCTGCGCCAGCAATCCTCGATCACCGTGCGCGGTTGCGGCAAGGCGCGGGCCAAGGCTTCCACCCGCGCCGACCGCTCGGCCAAGCCGCGAGTCAGCGACGCCGCCAATCGACCGCCCACCTCGGCGATCCAGGCCACCAAATCGGCCCGCACCGGCACCGCTTTTTCGGCGGCGGCAGTGGGGGTGGGGGCGCGCAGGTCCGAGGCGAAATCGATCAAGGTAGTGTCGGTCTCGTGCCCCACCGCCGAGATCAGCGGTATGGCCGAAGCCGCCGCCGCCCGCACCACGATTTCCTCGTTGAACGCCCACAAATCCTCGATCGAGCCGCCGCCCCTGGCCACGATCAACAGATCTGGCCGGGGGATGGCGCCATCCGCAGGCAGCGCGTTGAAACCCGTGATAGCCGCCGCGATCTGCGCCGCCGCGCCCTCGCCCTGCACCGCCACCGGCCACAGGATCACCCGGCGCGGAAAGCGCTCTGCCAGCCGATGCAAAATGTCGCGGATCACCGCTCCGGTGGGCGAGGTGACGATGCCGATCACCGTGGGCAGATAGGGCAGTGGCCGTTTGCGGCCTTGATCGAACAGACCTTCGGCGGCCAGCTTGCGGCGGCGATCCTCCAGCAGTTTCAGCAAGGCCCCCTGGCCCGCCAACTCCATGCGCTCCACCACCATCTGATATTTGGACCGACCGGGATAGGTGGTCAGACGACCCACCGCGATGACTTCCATGCCGTCTTCCGGAGCCAATCCCAGCCGCGCCGCTTGGCCCTTCCAGCACACCGCATCCAGCACCGCCTCGCTGTCCTTCAGGCTGAAATACAAATGGCCCGAGGAATGGCGCTTGAACCCGGAAATCTCGCCCCGCACCCGCACATGGTCGAAGCTGGTCTCCACCGTACGGCGCAAAGCCCCCGACAATTCGCTGACGGTGAATTCGGGAATATTGGTTGCCATCTCTTTGGCGGCCAACTCATTGGCTGATGGAATCGTCTCGGTCATGATGGTAAGGATGACCGATCATCACTGCGGGGTAAAGGCATCATGAAAGTTCTGGTGGTTGGAAGCGGCGGCCGCGAGCACGCCCTGTGCCGAAAACTGAAGCAATCTCCGTTGCTGACCAAACTGTATGCTGCACCGGGCAATGCGGGCATCGCCCAAGACGCGAGTTGCATTGCCATCAAGGCCGAGGACGTGGATTGGCTGGTCCGCTTCGCCGTACAAGAAAAGATCGATCTGGTGGTGATTGGACCCGAAGCGCCGCTGGTGCTGGGCCTGACCGACCGGCTGCAAGAAAAAGGCATCCCGGTGTTCGGCCCCACCCAAGCCGCCGCGCAGTTGGAGGGCTCCAAGGGCTTCATGAAGGATGTGGTCGCAAAGGCGGGCATCCCCACCGCTTGGTACGGACGTTTCACCGGCATCGACCAAGCCAAGGATTTCGTCCGCCAAAAAGGCGCGCCCATCGTGGTCAAGACCGACGGTTTGGCGGCGGGCAAGGGGGTGGTCGTGGCCATGACCCTGGATGAGGCCTTGGCCGCCATCGACAAAATGATGGGCGACAAGGTGTTCGGCGCAGCTGGGAACGAGTTGGTGATCGAGGAATATCTGGACGGCGAGGAAGCCTCGCTGTTCGCCATCTGCGACGGCAAAAAGGCTCTATTCGCCGGTGCCGCCCAGGATCACAAGCGCGTGGGCGACGGCGACACCGGTCCCAATACCGGCGGTATGGGCGCCTATTCGCCCGCCCCAGTCCTGACGCCCCAGTTGGAACAGGAGTGCATGGATCGCCTGATCGCCCCCGCCTTGATCGCCATGGCCGAGCTGGGCGCGCCTTATACCGGTGTGCTGTTCGCCGGGATCATGATCACCAAGGACGGCCCCAAGCTGTTGGAATTCAATGTCCGCTACGGCGACCCCGAAACCCAGGTGCTGATGGCCCGCATCACCAACGATCTGCTGCCGATTCTGCTGGCCGCCGCCCAAGGCCGCCTGTCGGATACCCCTCTGGAATGGTCGCCACAACCGGCGCTGGTGGTGGTGATGGCCGCCAAGGGCTACCCTGAGTCTTACGAGAAATACACCCGCATCGACAATCTGGACCAAGCCGCCAAAGTGGACGGCGTCACCATTCTGCACGCAGGAACCACCGCCGGTCCCGGCGGCGAAATCATGGCCGTGGGCGGTCGCGTCTTAGGAATCACCGCCTTAGGCGATACCGTCAAGGACGCCCAAACCAAAGCCTATCAGGCCATCGACAAAATCACATGGCCACACGGCTTCTGCCGCCGCGACATCGGCTGGCGCGCCATCGCCCGCGAAGACGGGAAATAGCGACGAAAGACCGCCATGCCGTCCGAATTCGTCGATTTCTTGTTGGAACAATTGGCCCCCATGGGCGGAGTGCGGGCGCGGGCGATGTTTGGCGGGTATTGGGTTGTATTGGCGGGATTTGTTTTTCGGCATCGTCCTCGACGACCAGCTGTATTTGAAGGCGGATTCTGTCAACAAACCACGGTTCGACGCCATCGACGCCCCACCGTTTCGCTACGCCATGAAAAGCGGCAAGACAGCGCAGCTGTCATTTTATCAGCCGCCGGATTCTGCCCTGGACGAACCGGACGAATTGGCCGATTGGGTGCGCGATTCCGTCGAAGCCGCCATGCGCGCCCTTGCCGACAAGCGCAAAAAGAAATCGCGCCCGACGTAAGCGCAGTCCGTTCCGAAGGCGTATATCCATCGGTACATTGAAACGCACGGTCACAAATAATATTTAATACTCAATATTTCCCTGCGATAGGTAAAGTTGGGCAAATAAAGTTTCTATATATTGTGCTGGAAACTTGCATGACCATACAAAACTCGCCTCCTTGCGCATCCCCAGGAATAAACATAAACTTGGGCCGCGCCGCTCATACGGTCGCCAAAGCCCTGGATTATGTGGGCGTCGATGATCAATGCCATGGCCGTCGGGTGGGATTGATGACTCATCGCACCGCCCATTTCCTGGGCTGGGACCGCGAGACCCGGCACTTCGCTTTGATCGCCGTCATGTTGCACGATTGCGGCGTCTCCTCCACCTCAACCCATAAGAAATTGGCGGCCGAGATCGAATGGAAGGGAGCCAACGACCATTGCGTGCGCGGCGGCGGGTTCCTTGGCGGGTTCGTTCCTTTTTCGGCCTATGCCGACGTGGTGTTGTTTCATCATACGCGGTGGAACGAACTGCCCGACACCATGGACGACCGCGCCAAACAAATCGCCAATCTGATTTTTTTAATGGATCGGCTGGACGTGATGCGGGCGCAATTTCTGATCGACCACCCGTCCTACGGCGTGCTGCACAACCGTCACCTGCTGGTTGACAATCTCAGCCCGTACATCGGCGTTTTGTTCGCGCCAGACTTATTCAACGCCATGAACAAGGCCATCCTCAAAGACAGTTTCTGGCTGGAATTGGAAGATGAGTTCCTTGACGAAGCGATCTTCGAAACCCTGTCTTTCTGTGATCATTCCTCGATTTTAAGCTTCACGAATTTGCTGTCCTTGGGCGAAATGATCTCGCAGATCGTCGATGCCAAAAGTCCGTTCACCCATTTTCATAGTGTGCGAGTGGCCGATCTGACCTATGAGGTGACTGGCCTGTTGGGCTATGCCGCCGAGCGCCGCCAGTTGCTGCGTCTGGCCGGATTGCTGCACGATATTGGCAAATTGCGCACCCCCGATGAAATCCTGGAAAAGCCCGGCTCCCTGACCGAGACCGAGCATGACATCATGCTGCGCCATCCCTTGGACAGCAAGATGGTATTGACCGGACTTTTTCCCGGCACTCCGATCGGACGATGGGCTTCGCACCATCACGAAAAGCTGAATGGTTCCGGCTATCCCTACGGCTGGAGCGCCGACCAAATCGACGAGGAAACCAGAGTGCTGGCCCTGTGCGACATTTTCCAGGCCCTATGCCAGAAGCGGCCCTATCGCGAACGATTGCAAGTGGACGAGGTGCTCGCCATCATGACCCGCATGACCGAGGCGGGCGAGTTGGACCCCGTCATTTTTCACCTGATCACGGAGAATGGCGAGCGGCTGTACCACGTCGCCATCCGCGAGGGCGTTTGACGCCAATCACCGCGCAAGCGCCTGTTTGGCATCGGCGATCCGCCGAAGCAGCTCGGCCATGCTAACCCCGTCGCTGGCCATCAATTGATGCAACATGGGATCGAACAGCAGATCGCCTAGGGACGGCTCCTCATAGATAGAGATTGATTTTGATCGCCAAGCGGAGTCCCGCGCGGTCCTGGTTGCGTAAGCATGAAGCATTCGCGCCATGTCCGTACCTCCTTGATCGTCACCACTGCAACGCCCTGCTACCGACCATGCGGTCGGAGAACAGCGTTGGACTGGGTTGGTGCAGATAGGATTTCGGCACCGCCAGAACCGTGACCGGCGCATTTGACAAACTTGCCATCAAATAGAAAACGTCGGTGAGGCCTTGAGACAGGCTATGGGCGGCGCGAACGATGACCGGTCCAACCTCGCACTGCCGAGCCAACGGCATCAACACCGCTTGTAGCTTTAGGAGATAACGGCGTTCGATGTCTGCGCTTGTGTGGGCTTGGACCGGGTTGAGCGCCAACAGCCCGACCGAGCCGTCACCCAACGCCCCGACCAGATCCAACGACATCGCGGCGCTTTTTACCGCGCGGTCGATCACCGCGTCTTGCAGGTCGGGAGCGTTGACCGACAACAGGCTAAGGCGAATGTTCAATCCTCCCAAGGTCTGGATATGCCGTTGCATTTCTGCAAAAAAGGTTGTGCGATTGGCCATAAGGATAACTCCTCTGTATCCGTTGCATTGGCGTTACCTTATGGTCGCGCCGCCCAATCCGGCTTGAGCGGAATCGGTAAGTTGGCTGTGAGTTTGCTGTGACCGCCCAATCAACCCTTTTTAATCGCACCCTTCATCCCTATCTTCCAATCATGCCGGACGGAAGCGACGCCATCGAAATACACGCCCTAGCGGGAATCGACAAAATTGCGGCGGAGCATTGGGATTCGTGCGCCGGTTCCGACAATCCCTTCGTCTCGCACGCTTTTCTCCTCGCATTGGAGCAATCGGGGTCGGCGACAGCCGAAACCGGATGGCTGCCCCAGCATCTGGTCGCCCATTCGCCCGACGGTCAAGTGGTGGGCGTGGTTCCCCTGTACATCAAAAGCCATTCCTTTGGCGAATATGTGTTTGATTGGGCCTGGGCCAATTGGCTGCACCAACACGGCAAGCCCTATTATCCCAAGCTGCAAGTCTCGGTGCCGTTCAGCCCGGTAACCGGCCCGCGTCTGCTTACAGCGGACGACAAAGTCGCTGATGCCTTATGCCAAGCCCTGCTGACCATCGCCCGGCAAAGTCGCTTGTCGTCGCTGCACATCACCTTTCCCTTGGAAGCCGAGGCCCACCGCTTGGAGCGGTACGGATTCTTGTTGCGCCAGGGCCTGCAGTTCCAATGGACCAATGACGGCTATCAAACCTTTGACGATTTCCTAGGTGCGTTGGCCTCGCGCAAACGCAAGCAAATTCGCAAGGAACGTCTAGCGGTGGTCAACAGCGGTGTAATCATCGACACTTTGGTGGGCGCGGACATCAAGCCCGTCCATTGGGATTGGTTCTATGAATTTTATCAAAACACCACCGACAGCAAGATGGGCGAGACCTATCTGACCCGCGCCTTTTTCGAGTTGCTGTCAGCCTCGTCCATTGGCGACAAGGTGGTGCTGATGATCGCCCACGACCAGGACGGTCCCTGTGCCGGAGCCTTCAATCTGATGGGGTCCGACACGCTGTATGGCCGCAATTGGGGCGCGGTTCGCGACATCCCGTTTGTACATTTCGAGGCCTGCTATTACCGCGCGCTGGAGTTCGCCATCGAGCGCGGGTTGAAGCGGGTCGAAGCCGGGGCCCAAGGCCCGCACAAGCTGGATCGGGGCTATCTGCCCGTGGCCACTTGGTCGGCCCATTGGATCGCCGACCCCGTCTTCGCTCAAGCCATTGGAAAATTCTTGACCGCCGAACGGGCAAGCGTCACCCACGAGATCGCCAAACTCGGCGAAATGGGGCCGTTTAAAAAGGGTGAGACAACGGAGGAGCAATCTCCTCCGTCTTTATTAAACTCGCCGCTTTATTGACATTGCGACTTCCAAAGCGAGATCTCATAGACACAATCATGATTTGAAGTGACCTGTCCCGAAATCACCATTCCCTTGACGCTGACGCCTGACGCTTCGTCAGCGCCGCTGAGCTGCGCGTCATTGGTGTAAATCCGCGACGTTGAAGCCGCTGCCCCTTCCGCCCCGCTGATGCTGAACCAAATCCGTTTGCCGAATTCCTGAAACTGTGAACGCGAAACGCCACGATCGGCGCACGCAGCGTCGACCCAGCCTATAACTGGCGTTGCCGAAACTGTCGGGGCGGTATATTCCCACAACTTCTGAACAACCACTCCCTTCGCCGGATTGCTGATCCGCGCCGAACTGATTTTGCAGAATGATCCAGTGGATTCATCCGCGTAAGATGCGTTTGTCAATAAGAGTGCAATACCGATAACTAAAAATATACGCTTCATTTCATACCCTCCAGAGCGGCGACGCTAATTTCTATGTTGATGGAGTTTTGTACTTTTTTGACTCTTCCTATATTTATATTGCGAGGCATTTATCGAGTCGTATTCGACAACTTAATAAATGCCTCACAAAAAAACCATATCATTATTGTGGCTATTTGTCATTATGCAGTTTCTCGTCCTGTCGGACTAACACGCGTGAACGACAAAAAATCATCGAAAAAATTATGAAAATCCGGGCATATAATGTCCTGTCCGGCACACTGCGCCGACGATACTCGTTTGCTCATTCCTTGAGGCTTCACCTTGGCACAAACTCCCCCCCTGCAAGTCGCCATCATCCCCGTCACCGCGTTCGAGCAGAACTGCTCGCTGGTATGGGACAGCCAATCCAAAAAGGGCGCGGTGATCGACCCCGGCGGCGATTTGGACCAAGTGGAGCAAGCCGCCGCTCAGTACGGCGTGACCATCGAAAAGATCTTGGTCACCCATGCGCATCTGGATCATGCGGGCGCCGCCGACGCCTTGCACAAACAATTACACATTCCCATCGAAGGACCGGAGCGGGAGGACCAGTTCTGGATCGACCGCATCGAGGAAAGCGGCCGCAATTACGGCTTGCCCCATTGCCGCAAATTTACCCCCGACCGCTGGCTTAAAGACGGCGACACGGTGACCATCGGCGATCAAACCTTGGACGTCATTCACTGCCCCGGCCATACACCTGGGCATGTGGTGTTCTATCACCCCGGCATGAAATTGGCTTTCGTCGGCGACGTGCTGTTTCAGGGCTCCATCGGCCGCACCGATTTCCCGCGCGGCAATCACTCCGATTTGATCAACGCCATTACCCAGAAATTATGGCCGCTGGGTTCGGATGTCACCTTCGTGCCCGGCCACGGGCCCGTCTCGACCTTCGGCCAGGAACGCCAGAACAATTCCTTTGTCGGCGACAAAGCACTCAAGAGGTAGACCCCGTCCCTAACGCTCCAGCACCGCCACGCATTCCAAGTGCGGCGTATACGGGAATTGATCAATGGGGGTAATCGCCTTAACCCGGTAACCGCTGTCAACCAAGACTTTAAGGTCGCGCGCCAAGGTATTGGGATTGCACGACACCGCCACCACCACCGATGGACCGGACGCCGCCAGTTGCTGAGCCAGCTCGATAGCCCCGGACCGAGGCGGATCGAACACCACCGCCTTGAACGGTTTCATATCGTGTTCCAGCAAGGGACGGCGGGCCAGATCCCGAGTTTCGGCGGTAATGACGAGACCAGCCTGATGGGCGGTGGCGATCAAAGCCTGCAACGGCAAGGCTTCGCCTTCCACTGCATGGACCGGATTGCCGCGCTCGGCCAGCGGCACAGAGAAACTGCCGCATCCGGCGTACAAATCGGCCACCAACCCTTTGCGGGGCACCGCTTCCAAGATCAACCGGACAATGGCCTTTTCGCCCAATTCGGTCGGTTGAATGAACGATCCCGGCGGCGGCTCCACTCCGTTCTTGCCGAAGCGGATCAACGCGCTTTTGCGCCTGGCCACCGGCTCGACGTCATGGCCGGGCCGCATCCACGACAGACGGGACAAATCATGAGCGTCGGCGAATGCCGCCAACTGCTCGCGGGTGAACAGGTCCAGCGTCAACTCGCCTTCTATCAGCACATCCAACCCGGTTTCGGAGACCGTCAAGGTAACTTCGCCCACTCCCTCGGGGATTAACCGAGCCAAGAGGTCCCGCAAGGGCTGAAACAACGCGACAATCTGCGGCAGCAACACTGGACAGACCGATAAATCCACCACCTTGTGGGTCGCGCGTTCGTGAAAGCCCAGGGCGCAGGTCCCGCGTCGATTGGCAAAGGCCACTTGCGCCCGTCGGCGCGACCCCACGGCTATGCGCACCATGGGCTGGGGAACGATGTCGATTCCCACCCGCCGCAACGGGTCGGTCAGCAGGCCACTCTTCCAAGCCAGATAGGTTGCATCGTCCACATGCTGCAAAGCGCATCCGCCGCAGGTTCCAAAATGGGGACAGACCGGCTCGACGCGATGAGGCGATGGTTCCAGCATTTCATAGAGAACGGCGGACAGGCCGTCGCCTTGCTTACCCATGGTGCGAGCCTTGATCCGGTCGCCGGGAGCGCCGAACGGAATGAACAGCAGGTGGTCCTGATCATGGGCGATGGAATCGCCCCGAGCGCCCAATTTATCGATGGTCACCTCGACCAGCCGTGACGGCAAATCGGCGGTCAGGCGCGATTTGGAAGAGGGACGGGGTTTGAAGCCTCTAGCCATGTATCTGTTCCTTATTTTTGGCCACCGCCAACAAACCCGGCACGGCCTGACCGGCCTCGGACCGGGTCGAAACATCTTCCAGAATATCCAACTCAAACCCCGCTTCCGCCGTCACCCGGCGAATATAGGATTGGGAATGGCTATAGCGCGAGCGGTCGCCCAAGCGCCAATCACAGCCCTCATCGGCCAATTCAACGGTAAAGGCGAACAGCCCTCCCGGTCGCAAGATCTGGGACATCTTCGTCATCACGGCACTCAATTCCCCTATATAGACCAGCACGTCAGCGGCCACCGCCACATCGTAGCATCCTGTCGCCGCTAGCACGTAACCCTCGATCAAATGATCGTAGAGAGCCCGTTCCCTGGCCTTGGCCAGCATGGCGGGCGACAAATCGAGTCCGTCCAACACCTTGGAATAGGGCTTCAAGACTGGACCGGCCAAACCGGTGCCGCAACCCAGATCCATGATGTCCAAATCCTTGCGGTCGCCCAAAATCGTCGCCAGTGCCGCGCCGATCAAAGCGGGGCCGCGATAATCCAGCCCCTCCACCAGACAGCGGTCGAAATCCTCGGCGAAATCGTCGAACAGATGACGCACATAAGCCTCGGGAGCCCGATCCGGCCCCGCTTGCCCCGTCACCACCGCCAACCCCAAGCGAGCGCCGTGATGGTCCTCGTGGTCCAACTCCAGGCAAGCTTGATAATGTTTGGCCGCTTCGTCCATGCGGCCCAGTTTGCGCAAACATTCGGCCATGGACCAGCGTGCCGAGGGCAAATCGGGGGCGTGAGCAAACGCCTCCATGGCTGGTTCCAACCGATTGCGCCGTTGGTGGATCATTCCCAGGGCCAGCCACGCATCCTCGTTGTCGGGATCGGCTTGCACCGCAGCCTGAGCCTCGGCCACGCCTTCCTCCTTCAATCCGGCCTTGTCCAGCGCTATGGCCAAATTGACCCGGAATCCTACATGGTCGGGCGCTATGCGCACCGCCTCCCGCGCCGCTTCGACCGCCTCTTGCTTTTCGCCCAGATGCCCCAAGGCCAAGCCCAGATTGTTGAGCACCGCCGACCAATCAGGATGGGCGACCAAGGCTTGACGGAAATGATCGACGGCCTCTCGATTTTGCTCAAGGTCCAGCAAATAGGTTCCCAGCAGCGCATGGGCCTCGGCATGGTCGGGATACAACGCCAAAATGGCCCTCATATGAAGGGCGGCCTCGGCGGGACGGCCCAAACGCTGCAACGCCGTCGCCGCCACCAAGCGCGGCGCGGGCTGTTCGGCGGACAATTCCACCGCCTTGTCCAGATGATGGAGCGCCACCTGAGACTGATTGTAATCCAACGCCAGCAGCCCCAAAAGATAATGGCCGCCGCCGAATTTCGGGTGCGCCTCCACCAGCTTCTTGGCCAATCGCCGCGCGCTGTCCGACCGTCCGTCCTCGTAGGCCTTCATGGCCGTGGCAAAGCTTTCTCCCGGCGAAATTTTGGCCATCAAACCGCCGTTCCACCCACGGTCAATCCGTCGATGCGCAGGGTGGGCTGCCCCACCCCCACCGGCACGCCCTGGCCGTCCTTGCCGCAGGTGCCGACTCCGGAATCGAGCCGCAGGTCGTTGCCGATCATGCTGACATTGCTCATGGCGTCGGGACCGTTGCCGATCAAGGTGGCGCCCTTGACTGCGGGGCCGACCTTGCCGTCCTCGATCAAATAGGCTTCCGACGCGCCGAACACGAATTTGCCCGAGGTGATATCCACCGAGCCGCCACCGAAATTAACCGCATAGATGCCTTTCTTGACCGAGGCGATGATCTCGTTCGGATCCTTGTCGCCCGCCAGCATGAAGGTGTTGGTCATGCGCGGAATCGGTGAGTGGGCATAGGATTGGCGGCGACCGTTGCCGGTGGCGTCCACGCCCATCAACCGAGCATTCAACCGATCTTGCATATAGCCGACCAGGATGCCGTCCTCGATCAACACCGTGCGATTCGACGGCGTGCCTTCGTCGTCGATGGAAATGGAGCCGCGCAGATCGGCGATGGTGCCGTCATCGACCACGGTGACGCCCTTGGACGCCACCTGTTGCCCGACTCGGCCCGAGAACGTGGAGGTGCCCTTGCGGTTGAAATCGCCTTCCAGCCCATGGCCCACCGCTTCGTGCAGCATCACCCCCGGCCAGCCCGGCCCCAGCACCACCGGCATTTCCCCCGCCGGAGCGGGAATCGAGCCCAGATTGACATCAGCCTCACGCAGGGCCTGTTCGACGCCATGCCGCCAATCGTCGGGATGGATCATGCCGTCATAGGTCACCCGGCCGCCGAACCCATAGGAGCCGGTTTCCATGCGGTCGCCTTGGGCCAAGACCACCGACACATTGAGGCGCACCAGCGGACGAATATCGGCGGCGCGCACACCATCGGGGCGCAGGATGTAAATGGCCTGCCACGACCCCAGGATCGACACCGAGGCTTGCTTGACACGGGCATCCTTGGCCCTGGCATAGGCATCGATTTCCGCCAACAGTTTGACCTTTTGCTCGAACGGCACCAAGCCCAGCGGGTTCAGATCGGTATAAAGGCTGCGGTTGGTGGGGGCCGGTCCTCCCTGGACCACGCCTGAATGGCCCGACCGCACCGCCTTAACCGTTTCGCCCGCCCGTTTGATGGCCTCCTCGCTCAGCTCCGAAGCGTGGGCGTAACCTTGCGCCTCGCCCGATACTGATCGCAAACCGAAGCCTTGGCCGGAATCGAAGCTGGCGCTTTTGATTTGGCCGTCGTCCAACACCACGCTTTCCGACTGGCGGTATTCCAAATACAGCTCGCCGTCATCGGCCCCGGCCAAGCTGTCCGTCACGATGCGGCTGACCCGATCGGGGTCCAGTCCAGCGCGGACGAAAAACAATTCATGGGCTTGAATCAAGGCTGTCATGGGATGGGTCCTTTAAAATGCGTGCGGTACACTACACCACTTACCGCTTGGCTTGAAAAAACTCTTTCAAGAGATGGGCCGCTTCGCTCTCTCTTAAACCCCCATAGATCTCGGGCCGGTGATGGCAAGTGGGGCGATCGAAAACCTTGGCGCCATGTTCCACCCCGCCGCCCTTGGGATCGTAGGCGGCGAAATAAACCCGACGCAGCCTGGCCAACGAGATGGCCTGGGCGCACATGGCGCAGGGCTCCAAGGTAACATATAGATCAACGCCCTCCAGCCGCGGGGATTTCATCTCCAACGCCGCCGCACGGATGGCCAGGATTTCCGCATGCGCGGTAGGGTCGTGAAGGTCCTCGACCCGGTTGCCGGTTTCGGCCAAAACCCGGCCATCATGGACCAAAACCGCGCCCACCGGCACCTCGCCCCGAAGGGCTGCCAACCTTGCTTGATTCAATGCCATCGCCATGAAATCGGTCATTCTCTGGACTTATCACGATGAATGGTCCTATACGAGAGTGATTTTGTTTTCGAGGCCTCCATGCGAACCCCCATTATCGGCATCACGTTGGACAGCGAAGAGCCGGGCGGATATTCTAAACTGCCCTGGTACGCGCTACGCAAGAATTACGCTCAATCGGTCGCTGACGCGGGCGGCATTCCGATGCTGCTGCCCCATCACGCCGATCTGGCTCAAGCCTATCTGGACACCATTGATGGCTTGGTTCTGACCGGCGGCGCGTTCGACGTGGACCCGGCCTTGTTCTGGGCCGCCGACCGCCACCCCACGGTGATCTTGAAGGCCGAGCGCACCCGTTTCGAACTGGCCATCGTCCAAGGTGCGGTAGCCCGCAAAATGCCGATCCTGGGCATTTGCGGCGGACAGCAATTGCTGAATGTTGCCCTGGGCGGCAGCTTGATTCAACACATTCCCGATGAGATCGAGCAGCCCTTGGCCCATGAGCAACCCAACCCACGCACCGAACCGGGCCACGACGTCGCCGTGACCGCCGACACCGTGCTGGCCAAGATTGTCGGTGCGGCCAAAGTCCCCGTCAACAGCGCTCACCATCAGGCGGTCAAGGATGTGGCTCCGGGCTGCGTCGTCAACGCCGTGGCCGAAGACGGAGTGATCGAAGGCATCGAATTGACCGGACACCCGTTCTGCATTGGCGTGCAATGGCATCCGGAATATCATATCAGCCCGGCGGACACGGCCTTGTTCAACGCCTTCATCGCCCAATGCCGACTGAATGAGTGCCGCCATGAGTGACGCGCCTGAAGCAGATGGCAAAGAGCGCATCGCCAAGCGTCTGGCTCGTGCGGGCTTATGTTCGCGCCGCGACGCCGAGCGCTGGATCGCCGAAGGACGCGTTTCGGTCAACGGCAAGAAGCTGGACAGCCCGGCCTTCAATGTGGGCGAGGACGACCGCATCGTCGTGGACGGCAAGCCGTTGCCGGAAGTGGACCGCGCCCGGTTGTGGCGCTATCACAAGCCCGACGGCTTGGTCACCACCCACAAAGATCCCCAGGGCCGTCCCACCGTGTTCGATTACCTGCCCGACGATCTTCCCCGCGTCATCTCGGTGGGGCGGTTGGACATGGGCTCGGAAGGATTGCTGTTGCTGACCAATGACGGCGGCTTGGCTCGTTCTTTGGAGCTGCCCTCCACCGGTTGGGTGCGGCGTTATCGGGTGCGGGTCCATGGCGAAGTCAACGAAGCCAAACTGGAATTGTTGGAAGGCGGCCTGACCATCGACGGCGTCCGCTATGGACCGATCAACGCCATTCTGGACAAGAAGCAGGGCTCGAACGCTTGGCTGACCGTGGCCCTGACCGAAGGCAAGAACCGCGAAATCCGCAAGGTCATGGAATATTTGGGTTGGCCAGTTAACCGTCTGATCCGCGTGGCTTACGGTCCGTTCCAATTGGGCAATCTGGAACCGGGCAAGGTCGAGGAAATTCCGTCCCGAGTGGTCAAGGACCAATTGGGCAAAGCAACTCCCGCCAAACCCAAAAATGCGAATCATCGCCGGCACCTTTAAAGGGCGGCGGCTGACGCCGCCCAAGGACATGAGCGCGCGGCCCACCGCCGACCGGGCCCGCGAGGCGTTATTCAGCATTCTGTCGTCGCGTGGCGACATCGACCAGGGCATGCGGGTTCTGGATTGCTTCGCCGGAACTGGGGCCTTGGGATTGGAAGCTTTATCGCGCGGCGCGGCGCACGCCACCTTCATTGAGCTTAATCCCGACGCGCTGGCGGTCATCAAGACCAATATTCATGCGCTGGGCGTGTTGGGAGCGACCACGGTGATCAAAACCGACGCCACCAAGCCGCCCAAAGCCGATCAACCCTGCGATTTGGTCTTTCTGGACCCGCCCTACCGCAAGGACCTGGTCGCGCCGTGTCTGACCGCCCTGACCCGCACCCGCTGGCTGTCCAACAGCGCCACAGTGGTGGTGGAGATTGCCGCCGATGAAAATGTGGAAACGCTCGCCGGATTTGTCATCGAGGACGACCGCCGCTACGGCGCGGCCAGGATTTTGATTTTAAGACTCGATCGCGGCCTTGCCGGCGGTGACGATTAGCTCGCCGAACTCGCGCAGGAACACCGAGCCCTTGACCGTGCGCTGAACCAACACGCTGCGGCGGTCGGTTTCGTCGATCTTGCGTTTGATCATGCCCAATTCGGTCAAGCGATCCAAAGCCCGGGTTATGGCCGGTTTCGAAACGTTAAGAGTGGTGGCCAGACCCCGCACCGTATGGGGTTGCGGCGTCAGATAGACAGTCAATAGCAACGCCATCTGCCGCGCGGACAAGTCGGGGCCGTCGTTGCTGACCGACGCAACGATGGCCTTTTGCCACAGAAACAGGGATTGCACGGCGGTTAAGTCAAATGCCATGAAAAGCGCCCATCTTCATTTTGTTAGACACCGCCAACTCCAATCATTGCGCACGCGGAATTTTCTATCTCAACCCCGCTGGCAAGGCAATCTAACTTTCAATTCTTGAGATAATGTTGAGAAATTACAAAAAAAGCGGC
>CAIYCT010000101.1 GCA_903924765.1 uncultured Rhodospirillaceae bacterium
ACGATCCTGCGCGAACCCCGCATCATCCTGAACAACCACATGTGCTTCTGGCTCGGTGGCGGTTCGGCCGAGACGGTACTGGAACGTCTGGCCAAATGCGCGGTCGAACTGACCACCCTCAAATCTTATGAGCCCTGGCTCGCCAGCCGGGGGGTTGTCCCGTTCTCTGTTGAAACTCCCCTGACGGCCATCGCCCGATAAGACCCTACGCAGCGACGGCTTCGGGAGCAACGCCCCTGTCGACGTCCTGTTGTGTCTGGATCGCACGGAGTGCCGCCTGCAAGACCGGCAACTGCTTGTGAGCCTTCAACCGCCGAAACCCCTTGGCGGCTTCCTGCATCGCCGCCCCGGTCCAGCGCAGTGCCATCGCGGCATTCCGCCAGTGCTTCACGTTGCGGCATACGCGCCGGATCGTGCCCATCATGTTCTCGATGATGTTGGTGCAGGCCAGGGAACGGCGGAGTTGCAGGGGCAGCTTCAGGCGCACCACCGTCAGGATCTCGTCCATGCCCTCAAGGATAGTCTCGGACACGCCGGGCGCCTCCTGTTCCAGTCGACGCGCAAGATTGCGGATCAGTTGTTCCGCCTTCACCACGTCATCCAGTTCCCAGGCCTGGCGGAGCGTCCGCCGGACCGAGGCGTGTAGGTGTTTCGGCAGCCGTTCCATGATGTTACGGCCCTTGTGGATCTGGCAGCGCTGGATCGGTGTGTGCTTGCCGAAGGTTCGCAGGATCGCCTTGCGCAACGCCTTCGCGCCATCGACGATGAACAGGCGGCAGACCTTCGGGTCGAGACCGCGGTCGACCAAATTGTCCAGCAGTGCCTGGACCACAGCCGCGTTCTCGCTCGCCCCTTCCATGACACCCAGCGGGTGTTTGTTGCCCTCCGCGTCGATCCCGACCGCGGCGAGAAGCACCAGGTCTTGTTCGATATGGATGCCGTCGATCTGGATCACCAGCAGGTCCAGCTTCGACAGATCGGTCCCCATCCAGGTCTTCAACTGCGCCGCCGACAGCGCCACGAAGCGGCGTGAGACGGCGGATTTCGAGACACCGTCGCCTTTGCCCGTGGGGATGTCGCCTTCGGGCAGGCGCACCGCGCGGGCGAAGCGGCGGGTGGAGACGTTGATCAGCATAAGGTTCATCGCCCATCGGCCGAGCAGGTCCTCCGATTGGGCGGCTTCCCAGCTCGGGAGCGGCATCTCCCGGCCGTCACGGCCGCGGACCCGGGGCCGGTCCAGCGAGACCTTGCCGCCGTGAAAGCCGATCTTGCCCTGGGTCTTGCCCCAGCGATGGCCGGGCCTCCCATCGCGATGACCATAATGCGGGCCGCATAGTGCCGCCGCGTCCTGCTCCATCATTTGGCTCAAGGCACTCAGCCCCGCGGTCAGGCAGAAACGCTCGAAGCTGGCACCGACCTGGTCCCAGGCTTGGGTTACCTCTGGTGCTGGTGTTGGCGCACCGGTCTCTCTACTCTTTCTCATGGCGTTGCTTTCCTTTGTGGATTCGACACCCCGAGCCTATCGGCTCAAGGGAGGCAACGCCGCCAGGAAAGTTTCAACATCGCGCGGGACATCCCCGATGAGGGCGTCACCTTCACCGGCGCCGTACCCACCGTCTGGCTGACCATGTTCACCTGGCTGGAACAGAACCGTGACAACATCGATCTGTCCCGCCTGCGCCTGACCCGCCTGCTGTCGGGCGGCACCGCCGTCCCGCGCGTGCTGATCGAAAAGGTCCGCCACTACTTCAACGCCGAGACCATCCACGCCTGGGGCATGAC
>CAIYCT010000102.1 GCA_903924765.1 uncultured Rhodospirillaceae bacterium
GGCACTCTGTCCGAGGACGATCTTCGGGCTGCCTTGGACTATATCGCCCACGCGCCGCAAGTACGCGAGGTGATCCTGACAGGCGGCGATCCGTTGATGCTGGGAGCTCACCGCATTGCCGCTCTGAGCCGCGCTATTGCCGCCATTCCCCACATCGAGGTGGTGCGCTGGCACAGCCGGGTGCCGGTGGCCGCGCCCGAACGCATCACGCGGGATGTGGCCGATTCCTTGGCAATTCCGTTTGAGCTTGGCAAAGCCGCGTGGCTGTCCGTTCATGTCAATCATCCGCGCGAACTTTCGGCGCAGGCTGTTGACGCCATTGCCAAGCTGCGGCGGGCGGGACTGGCGATGGTGTCGCAGACGGTGCTGTTGCGCGGGGTCAACGACAACGCGCAAACGTTGGAGGCGTTGTTTCGCGCCTTGGTGCGGGTTGGGATTAAACCCTATTACCTGCATCATCCTGATTTGGCGCCTGGAACGGGACATTTCCGCTTGAGCATCAATGAAGGCCAAGCCTTGGTGCGGTCTTTGCGCGGCCGCTTGTCAGGCATCGCGCAACCGACCTATGTGTTGGATATTCCGGGTGGAGCCGGTAAATCGCCGCTTGGCCCCGATTTGTGGGATGCCGAGCACGGTCTGATCACCGATTGGCAAGGAATACAGCATTCTTATGGAGAGGGATGAAAAATTCGCTTGAATCCGCTTGGTACGTCCGCACAGATTCAAGCGAGGTGGTGCTGCAAGCGATTAATTTACCTAAGTTTCATCTTAATCGTAATGCAGGGGGTTCGCAATTACTCATTGTTCGTTGTTAACCGAAAAAGTACTCCCTAGATTAAACGCTTGGACTAATCGCCGCGTTTGAGCCGGTAGCCGACGCCTGGTTCTGTGACGATCAAGGTAGGCTGAGACGGATGATCTTCCAGTTTTTGCCGCAGTTGGTTGACGTAGACCCGCAAATAGGCGGTGTCCTCCACATGGGCCGGTCCCCAGATTTCCTTGAGCAAAACCTTGTGGGTCAGCACGTGGTCGGGCCGCTCGGCCATATAGCGCAGCAATTCCCATTCCTTTTTGGACAGTCGAACCTCTTGTCCGTCGCTGGTGACAATGCGCCGTTCCAGATCGATGCGGACCTTTTCGATCTCAATCAGGTTTGGATTTTCCTTGGCGGATTTTGGCCGCAGCACCACCCGCACTCGGGCCATCAATTCGGCGATGCCAAAGGGTTTGACGATAAAATCGTTGGCTCCTCGGTCCAAAGCCTCGACCTTGTCGAATTCCCCCGACCGCACCGACAGCACGATGATGGGGGTGGTCAGATTTTGGCGCAGCAGGCTGATGGCGTCTTGCCCGTCCAAATCGGGCAGACCCAAATCCAGGATGATCAAATCGGGCGGATCGGCTTTGGCGCTGTCGATTCCTTGAGCGGCGGTTTCGGCTTCGATCACGTCGTAGCCGTTGGCTCCCAACGAAATGTGCAGGAATTTACGGATTTGCGGTTCATCGTCGATAACCAGAATTCGGTTATTCATTGTCTTCTCCGGAGGAGCTGGGAAGCTTTTCAAACGAGTGGGGCAAGTGAATGATGATGCAGGTTCCGGCGCCGTGTAGGCCCGGTTCGGTTTTGATGGAGCCGCCATGGGCCTCGATTATGCCGCGGCAGATGGCAAGGCCCAAGCCGGTTCCCGCCACCTGCTGGTCGCCTTGCCCGACACGATAGAACATGTCGAATACCTTTTCGCTGTCTTCGGGCGGAATGCCGGGGCCTTGGTCGCTGACTTCAATGGACAGATAGAGAGGCGTGGATTTGGCCCAGATTTTCACCATGGTTCCTGCGGGGGAATATTTGCAGGCATTGTCCAGCAGATTGAAAAACACCTGTTCCAGCAGGATCGAATCCACATTGATCAAGGGAATGTCGGGAGACAGATCGACCTTGATCACGTGATTGCGACTAAGGCGCTGGGCGCGGGTGATGGCGGCTCCGACGATATCGTTAAGGTCGGCCCAATCCAGGCGCGGCTTCAAAGCGCCCGCGCCCAGACGGGTCATGTCCAACAGATTCTGCACGAAACGGTTCAGGCGCTCGGCCTCGTCCTGGATGGTTTGGGCCAATTGGCGGCGACTATCTTCATCCAATTTGGCGTCGTAATTCAACAGGCTGGAGGCCGAGCCCATGATCGACACCAAGGGGGTGCGCAAATCGTGGGACAAGGAAGACAGCAAGGCCGAGCGCAGTCTTTCGCGTTCAGTCACCACCTTAGCGGCTTCAATGTCGGCCACCAATTGGGCCCGTTCGATGGCAATGGCGGCTTGGTCGGCCAGGGCTTCCAGCAATTGTAATTGCGGTTGGCTGGGAATGTCGGCGTCCTCGGCCATTTGCACGCCCAGGACGCCCACCGAGCGATGGGCGGTCTTGAGCGGAAAGAACAACCACAGGGCGCTGGGCAAGGTCGTCGAGCCGCGACCGGCGGGTTTGTTGTGCTTCCATGCCCATTCCGCCGCAGCCTGCGATTTTTCATCCACTTCATCCTCGGGCGGATAGCCCGCCACCACCCTCATGCCGCCTTGGTCGGGCGACAGGATAATGGATTTGCCATTGATGGTGGTCGCCACGTGGTGTACGGCCGCCCATTGCACGTCGTCCTTGCTGATGGCGGTGGTAATTTTACGCTCGAATTCGTACAGGGTGTTGGTGCGCCGGGCGTTTTCCCGTGTCATGGTCATGCCAGTGCGCAAGCGTCCGGTCATGCTGGATACTAGCAAGGCGGCCACCAGGAAGGTGGCCAGTTCCAGGAATTGGCCAGGATTGCTCATGGACAGCGACAGACGGGGGGCCGTGAAAAAAAAGTCGTAGGTCAGAAAGCTTAGGATCGAGGCGGCGATGGCTGGACGTGCGCCGATCTTGGACGCCACCAGCAATATGGCGACCAAATAAACCATGGATAGGGCGACATCGGGCACCCAATGATCGAGAGCGAAGGAAAGGGCCGTTGCCACGATCACTGCTGCTAATCCAATCAAATGTCCCTTGGTGTCGGACAAATAGGATTTGGTTGCCGACTTAATCGTGTTGGCGGGTCTGGATGGATCGCCCTCTCCTGCCACAACTACCACGTTAAAGTCTTGCGCGGCGGTCACGAAGCGGCTGGTTACGGACGGCCATACGGACCAGCGATTTTTCGGCGCTCGGCCCACCACGATTTGGGTGGCGTTTTGGTCGCGAGCGTAATCCATCACCTCCTTGACCACGTTTTCGCCGTGTAAGGTGGTGGAATCGCCGCCCAATTGGCTGGCCAGCCGCAAGGCTTGGATGATTTCTTCCTTGTCTTCGGCTTTGATGGCGGTACTGGTTTCCACCGTGACGGCGATCCAATCGGCATTGCGGAACTCGGCAATGCGCTTGGTGACGCGCACCAGACGGTCCAGATCGTCTCCAGGACCCAAATAGGCCACGATCCGTTCGCGGGTGGGCCACGGCCCGGCAATGGCGTGGGCGCGCATGTAATCGACCATTTGCGCGTCCACCCGCTCGGCGGCGCGGCGCAAAGCCAACTCGCGCAAGGCGGTCAGATTGCCGGGGGTAAAGAAATTGTGGACGGCAAGGCCGGCCTGTTCGGCCACATACACCTTGCCTTCGCGCAGACGCTTGATCAGTTCGTGCGGCGGCAGGTCGATCAATTCGATTTCGTCGGCCTTGGCCAGGACGTGGTCGGGCAGGGTCTCGCGCACCTTGACGCCAGTGATCTGTTCGATCACGTCGTTCAGGCTTTCCAGATGTTGCACGTTCAAGGTGGTGAAGACGTCGATGCCCGCGGCCAGCAATTCGTCCACATCTTGCCAGCGCTTCAGGTGACGGGCGCCGGGCACATTGGTGTGGGCCAACTCGTCCACCAGCGCCAATTTGGGACGCCGCGCCAGTAGGCCGTCTAGATCCATTTCCGAGAAAATCCGGCCGCGATAATCGATCTGAGCATGGGGCAGGACCGTTACTCCTTGCAGCAACCGCTCGGTTTCGCTGCGCCCGTGAGTCTCGATGACTCCCGCCACCACGTCGATGCCGTCGCGCATGCTTTGCCGCGCGGCTTCTAGCATGGCATAGGTTTTTCCAACGCCAGGGGCCGCCCCAAGAAAAATCTTGAGACGGCCTCGGGTTTCGCGTTGAGCCTCGGCCAGCAGAGCGTCGGGCGAGGGGCGCAGGTCCTGATCGTCGTCGTTCATGCCGACATGATCACTTGATCGGCCAGCGTTCGTCCAGTGATAGATTGAGCGACAGCACATTGACGGTGGGAGCGCCGAACAGTCCGAACAATTTGCCTTCGGTCTTGCCGTCGATCAACGCCAGGATGTCGTCCGGTTTGGCCTTTCTGGCCTCGGCGATGCGCGCCGCCTGATACTTTGCGCCTTCGGGTGACACGTGCGGGTCAAGGCCGCTGCCGGATGCGGTCACCAATTCGGACGGAATGGGCAGATCGGCGGAGGCAGGATTTTCCTGACGCAGGGCATCGGACGCGGCGGCAATGGCGTCCACCTGGGCCTTGGCTGTCAGCGCGGCGTTGGAGGCGGCGGAGCTGGCGGCGTTATAAGGCGCAGCCACGGTCTTGGTGGCGTCGTTGGGATCGGGCACGGTGGTGGCCGAGGGCCGGGGGTGGAAATATTCCGGTTTGGTGAAGTTTTGACCAATCAAGGAGGAACCGACGATGGTTCCGTTCTTGACGATCAACGACCCGTGCGCTTGGCTAGGAAATATTTTGTCGGCCAACTGCGTCATCAGCAGCGGATAGGCCAATCCACAGATCAGCGTCAGCACCAGGGTCAGCATGGTAGCGGGTATAAGTTGCTTTATCATTTGGTCGATTCCTTATTATGCCAGACCGAGGGCGGTCACCAGCATGTCGATAAGCTTGATGCAGATAAAGGGAACCAGCAGTCCGCCTAAACCGTAAATCAGCAGATTGCGCCGCAGCAGCGATTGAGCGCTGGCGGGGCGATAAGTGACGCCTTTCAAGGCCAAGGGAATCAACGCAATGATGATCAGGGCGTTGAAGATAATGGCCGACAGAACGGCGCTGTTGGGATTGGACAGGTTCATGACGTTGATAGCGCTTAAGGCCGGATAGGCGGTGATGAACAAGGCCGGGATGATGGCGAAGTACTTGGCCACATCATTGGCGATGGAGAAGGTGGTCAGGGCGCCGCGGCTCATCAGCAATTGCTTGCCGATCATCACCACCTCGATCAACTTGGTGGGGTCGCTGTCCAAATCGATCATATTGGCGGCTTCGCGGGCGGCTTGGGTGCCGGTGTTCATGGCGACGCCCACATCCGCTTGAGCCAGGGCCGGAGCATCGTTGGACCCGTCGCCGCACATGGCGACCAACCGACCGCCCTTCTGTTCGGCGCGGATCAGTTCCAGTTTCCGTTCAGGCGTGGCCTCGGCCAGGAAATCATCGACGCCCGCTTCGGCGGCGATGGCGGCGGCGGTCAGAGGGTTGTCACCGGTAACCATCACCGTGCGAATTCCCATGGAGCGCAGGGTGACGAAACGTTCGCGGATGCCGGGCTTGACGATGTCCTTCAAGTGAATGACGCCCAAAAGACGGCTGTTTTTGGCCACTAGCAACGGCGTGCCGCCGGTGCGAGCGATTTTCTCAACCGACTGGATGACATCCTTGGGGGCGGTTTGCTGCGTCAGTCCGGCCAAATTGAGCAAGGAATCGCTGGCGCCCTTGCGAATGGCGGCGTTTTGGCCGTCCAAAGTCAGATCGATGCCGCTCATACGGGTATGGGCCGAGAATTCGATGAATTGGGACGGGCCGCTCAGCAGGGACTCGCTCAGGCCGAAATTGGCTTTGGCCAGGGCGACGATGGATTTGCCTTCCGGCGTCTCGTCGGCCAGCGAAGCCAGGAATGCTGCTTCGGCCAATTCCCGTTCATTGACACCGGAAAAGGCGATGAATTCGGATGCTTGACGAGCGCCGATGGTGATGGTGCCCGTCTTGTCCAGCAACAACACATCGATGTCGCCAGCGGCTTCCACCGCGCGGCCAGATTTGGCGATGACGTTGAACCGCACCAGTCGATCCATGCCCGCGATGCCGATGGCCGACAGCAATCCGCCGATGGTGGTGGGGATCAAGGTGATCAGCAGGGCGATCAAAAATCCGGTGGGAATGGTGGTATTGGAATAGGCGGCGAAGGCGGGCAGGGAGACCACCACCAGCAGGAACAAGATGGTCATGCCCACCAACAAAATGGTCAAGGCGATCTCATTGGGTGTCTTCTGCCGTTTGGCGCCTTCCACCAGGGCGATCATGCGGTCCAGGAAGGAATGGCCGGGATCGACCGAGATGCGCACCACCACGCGATCGGACACGATGCGGGTGCCGCCGGTGACCGCCGAACGGTCGCCGCCGGATTCGCGGATAACCGGGGCGGACTCGCCGGTGATGGCCGATTCGTCCACGGTGGCGATGCCGAACACCACATCGCCGTCGCCGGGAATGGTGTCGCCGGTTTCGCACACCACCAAATCGCCCTTGCGCAATTGGCTGGCGGGGGTGTTTTTCCAGTTGGTCTGTTCGATCGTATCGATCTTCTTGGCCACGGTTTCGGTCCGCGTGCGGCGCATGGAGTCCGCTTGGGCCTTGCCGCGCCCTTCGGCGACCGCTTCGGCGAAGTTGGCGAACAGGACGGTGAACCACAGCCACCCTGCGATTTGGCCGATTACCGGCGAGAAGTCGCGTACAAAGACGACGGTACACAACATGGCGGCGATGCCGGTGGTGAACATGACCGGATTGCGGATCAGGATTCTGGGATCCATTTTGGTCAGGGAATCCTTGACCGCCGCCCGGAAGATCGAGCCGTCGAACAAGGACAAGGCTTGGGGATGATGAATGGACATATTTAACCTCTAACTCCGTTTACAACAGCCGCAAAGGGGCGGCGGCCAAGCTGCCGGAGGGCAGCGCCCGGCGAGGGCTAAAAGAGAGAACCGTTGACAGACATGAGGTGCTCGACGATGGGGCCGAGCGCCAAGACCGGGAAGAAGGTCAGGCCGCCGATGATCAGGATGATGGCGATCAACAATCCGATGAACTGCCCGCTTTGGGTGGGGAAGGTTCCCGCCGACACAGGCACGATCTTCTTGCCAACCACCGCGCCAGCGATGGCCAGGGTGGGAACGATCACCAGGAAACGGCCGATCAGCATGGCAAGGGACATGGTCAGATTGTAGTAGGGCGTATTGCCCGACAATCCGCCGAAGGCCGACCCATTGTTGGCCGAGGTCGAGGTGAAGGCGTACAGCACCTCGGTCAGGCCGTGCGGACCGGGCGCGGCAATGCCCGCCAGTCCCACAGGCAGCACCAAGGACAGACCGCCCAAGATCAAGATCGGCAATGGGAACACCAGCAGGCACAACACCGCCAGCTTGATTTCCTTGGCCTCGATCTTCTTGCCCAGATATTCAGGGGTGCGTCCAACCATCAGACCGGCGATGAACACCGCCAGGATGACGTCGATGATCATGCCGTGCAGACCGGAACCAACGCCGCCGAACACCACCTCGCCCAACATCATGTTGACCAGCGGGACCATGCCGCCCAGTGGGGTAAAGCTGTCATGCATGGAGTTGACCGATCCGTTGGAGCTGGCGGTAGTGGCCGCCGCCCAGATTACCGAATCCAAGATTCCAAAGCGGGTTTCCTTGCCTTCCATGGTTCCCTGAGCAAGCGCGCCAGCGTGGGTTTCCGCCCACCAAGCGATCAAGATGCCGCCCACCAGCAACAAGGACATGGCGATGTACAAGGCGCGACCTTGGGCCTTGCCCGACCGATCCTCACCGATCATACGGCCAAAGGTAAGGACAAGGCCGGCGGCGATCAGGATCAACGCCATGCATTCGGCCAGATTTGAGAAGATCGTGGGGTTTTCGAACGGATGGGCGGAATTGACGTTAAAGAAGCCGCCTCCATTGGTGCCCAATTGTTTGATGGCGATCTGCGAAGCCGCAGGGCCTTGGGCGATGATTTGCTGCGCGCCTTCCAACGTGGTGGCTTGGGTGTAGGGGTCCAGGTTCTGCGGCACGCCCTGCCACACCAGAAACAGCGTGAACAAGATGGCGGCGGGCAGCAGCACATAAAGAACCGAGCGAGTCACATCGACGTAGAAATTGCCCAAGGTATTGGCTTGCTTGCGGGCAAAGCCGCGCACCAAGGCAACCAGCACCGCCATGCCAGTGGCGGCGGAGGTGAAATTGTGCACGGTCATGCCCATCATCTGAGTCAGATAGGACATGGTGCTCTCGCCGCCGTAATTCTGCCAGTTGGTATTGGTGGCGAAGCTGATGGCGGTGTTGATGGACAGATCCGGGCTGACCGCGCTTTGACCGGCGTGGTTTAGCGGCAACAGTTCTTGCAGGCGCATCAACGCATACATGACCAAAAGGCCGATGACGTTGAACACCAAGCACGCCACCGCATATTCGGTCCAGTGTTGTTCCTTGGTCCGATCGATGCGGCAGACGGCGTAAAACGCCCGTTCCACAGGACCGAGCGCCAAGTCGATGCCGGTGGGCTGATGGGTAAAGACGCGGGCCATGTACAGACCCAACGGCCATGCGATTACAGTTACGGCGGCCATATAAGCCGCGATTTCAGCAAACCCAAGCCAGGTCATGGCTTTCTCCTAAAACTTTTCGGGACGGATGAGTGCATAAACCAGATAGACGAACAGTCCAATTCCGGTGACGGCGCCAAGAATGATATCGAAGCTCATGGGATCAAACCTTTTCCAAGGCGTAAACGCACGCGATGCCCAGACTAAAAAAAGCCAGGGTGGCGGCAATCAGGATGAAGTCGAACATAGGTAGGCTCGCACTTTAGAGGCGCGCAGATTTAGCGCAGGACCAAACATTACGCTTTGTTGCCATTAAGGATCGATAGGAAGTTCGAGGGACCGTATAAAGGCGGCATAAAGATAATGCTTATATTCTAATTCCCACTAGACTGTTGTTAAAATTAACGCCATACTGGTTCGGTACCAAGATAGAACGGATGAATCCATGACCCATTGCCCATCTTTTAAAAACCGCTTGGGATGGGAGCGAGGCCATCATGGGGTGTCGATGCCAGCGAGGAGCACTGTGCCCATGACTGAAAACCTTTTTGCCGCCGTGCTTTGGCCGCACTTCATACTTGCCGCAGCTTTGGGTCATGTGGCCAAAGTCTATGTGCCTTCGTCCGACTCCGAGCCGTTTTGTTATATGGATACCCATGCGGGAACAGGCCGATTGCCTCTGGCGTCTGCGGATATATCTCCATTATGGCGGCGGCGTCGGGCGTTTGCCAATTCACTTTATTGTGACGCTCTGCATGGACTTCCTGCCGATGGAGAGTATCCTGGCTCTTGGGTTCTGGCTGCGCGGGTGCTTGCCAATATCACGGCGATCACCGATGAGTTCGAGGTGGATGTCAATGATATCGATCCCCTGACCGCCGCGCACATTAACAGCAACCGCGAACAAGGTCGGCTGCGGGTTTGGAATCACGATTGGTTCGCCTTTTTACGGACGCGTCTTTCCATGCGCAAATCGACCGGATTCGTGTTTATCGATCCGCCGCCGGACGATCCCCGCGGACCCAATTACGCGGTGGATGCGGCTTTGTTGTTAGACACTTTGACGATACCGTA
>CAIYCT010000103.1 GCA_903924765.1 uncultured Rhodospirillaceae bacterium
CGGGATCGATTGCGCGAACGCTTCTTGCAATCGCCCGAATCCCTGCCCGATTACGAAATTCTGGAACTTCTGCTGGCCGCCGCCTTGCCGCGCAAGGATGTCAAACCGTTGGCCAAGGAGATGATCGAAAGCTGGGGCAGTTTCGCCGACGTGATCTCGGCCAGCATCGAAGACTTGCAAGAGGTCAAAGGCTTGGGCCGATCATCGGCCACCCTTTTGAAGGTGGTGCGCGAAGCCGCCGTTCGACTGTTGCAAGATCCAGTGGTCGAAAACCCTATACTCTCCTCCTGGTCCGATCTGCTGGATTATTGCAGTGGCGCCATGGCGTCGTTGCGCACAGAATGTTTTCGTCTGCTGTTTCTGGACCGCAGGAACATGTTGATCAAGGACGAGCTTCAACAACAAGGCACTGTCGATCATACCCCGCTCTACCCGCGCGAGGTGGTGCGGCGCGCCTTGGAATTGAATGCGTCCTCGATCATCATGGTGCACAATCATCCCACCGGCGACCCCACGCCATCCAAGGCTGACATCGAAATGACCAGAATGGTCCGCGACGCCCTGCGAACCGTCAACATTAACCTGTTCGATCATTTGGTCATTGGTCGCAAGGGCCATTGCAGCTTTAAATCCCTATCGTTGCTTTAAAACGGACGCCAAATCCTTCATTAAGTAACGCACCTAAATAGTTTATTGTCAGCATTCCTGGCTCACCCTATACTTCCTCCATGAACCAGTCCTATTTCGACATCATTCATCTGATCGAGCGATTGCACCGCTACTTCCTTGATGTCATCAGGGCGGAACTGCGGCGCATCGGCATCGAGGACATCAACGCCGTACAGGCCCTGCTGCTCTATAATATTGGCGAGAATGACGTGGTGATCCGCGACCTGAAGGATCGTGGCTACTATCAAGGCTCCAACGTGTCCTACAACATCAAGGGACTGACCGAGACCGGGTATTTGGCACAGGAACGCGCGCCCCGAGACAAGCGGTCAGTGCGGTTGAAATTGACCGAGAAAGGGGCTGGCTTGTGCGCCGCTATCCGCGAGTTGCAAAACCATCTGGCCGCAACCGTCGATGAAAAGCATCGGGAAGAACTGGACGTCACCAGCGATGCCATGCTACGGCTTGAACGCACCTGGAGCGACTATATTCACCATGGTCGGCCCCGCTAAATCCCCATGATCCGCTTGGAGTAGGACGTCCATGATTCCCCGTTACAGCCGCCCGGCGATGACCGCCATCTGGGACCCCGCCAATCGTTTTTCGTTGTGGTTTCAGATCGAAGCCCACGCGTGCGACGCCTTGGCCGAACTGGGAGTCATTCCCGCCCAAGCCGCGCGGACCATCTGGGAAAAAGGAAACAAGCCCTATACGCCTGAACGGATCGCCCGCATCGACGCCATCGAGACCGAAACCAAGCACGACGTCATAGCCTTCCTCACCGAATTGGCCGAACACGTCGGACCCGACTCGCGCTTTACCCATCAGGGCATGACCTCATCGGACGTGCTGGACACGTGCCTGGGGGCGCAACTGGCCCAAGCGGCCGATGTCTTGCTGGCCGATCTCGACGCCTTGCTGGCTGCCCTGGAGCGCCGCGCTTTCGAGACCAAGGATGTGGTCTGCATGGGCCGCAGCCACGGCATCCACGCCGAGCCGGTCACTATCGGGTTGAAATTCGCCTCGTTTCATGCGGAATTCCAACGCAATCGCGTCCGCTTGGTCAATGCCCGCCAAGAAGTTGCCACCTGCGCCATCTCGGGGGCGGTCGGCACCTTCGCCCATGTGGACCCGTTCGTCGAGGAATGGGTGGCCCAAAAGATGGGATTGACGCCCGAACCGATCTCGACCCAAGTCATCCCCCGCGATCGCCATGCCGCCTATTTCGCCACTTTGGGCGTCATCGCCAGTTCGGTCGAGCGCGTCGCCATTGAAATCCGCCATTTGCAACGTACCGAAGTGCGCGAGGTCGAGGAATATTTCTCGCCCGGCCAAAAAGGCAGCTCGGCCATGCCGCACAAGCGCAATCCGGTGCTGACCGAAAACCTGACAGGCTTGGCCCGCATCGTCCGCGGCATGGTCACGCCCGCCCTGGAAAACGTCGCCCTATGGCACGAGCGGGATATCTCCCACTCCTCGGTCGAACGGATGATCGGCCCCGACGCCACCATAACCTTGGATTTCGCCCTGTCCCGCCTGACCGGCGTGATTGACAAGCTGGTGATTTACCCGGACGCCATCGCCCGCAATCTCAATCAATTGGGCGGCTTGGTGTTTTCCCAGCGCGTCCTGCTGGCCCTGACCCAAGCGGGGGTCAGCCGAGAAGACTCCTATCGCTTGGTTCAACGCAACGCCATGGCGGTCTGGGAGCGCGGCGCCAATTTCCTGGACATGCTGCAAGCGGACAAAGAGGTTACCGACCGCCTGACGCCAGACCACATCGCCAGCCTGTTTGATCTGGGGTATCACACCAAGAATGTGGACACCCTCTTCAAGCGGGTGTTCGGTCGGGCCTAAAACCGTTTTAGAGCATGATCCGATCAAATCGGATCATGCTCAGCCACCATTGCGGCGGCGGTCCCTCGCTTGCTGAACGCGAAGCGTTCAAGGGCGCGGAAGCACCCGCCCGTGCAGCTTCGCTGACAACGATTTAATTGCCTGCAAAGCAGGCGAGGGCAGAAAAAAGCCTAGACTGATTCCGTTAGAACGGAAAGCAGTCTAGGGACACATGCCGTATTGAGTCGATGCCCCGTCACTGGGGCGTTGACAATAATGATAGCGCTCCAGGATGCGCTGGTAGCTGCCATCTTGTTTCATCGTCTGCAAAACCTCGGCCCATCGCTTAGGCTCCTGCATCGTAGACGCGGTTCCCGCCACCAGATACAAATGAAACCGCTTGATGATGCGCCCCGCTCTCAATAATTCAGGGGCATAACCGGCTTGACGCATGGCTGTGTGGACGGTGTTGTAAGACCCCAGCCACGCCTGTATCCGCCCATTGACGATCTTGCGAGCGTCTGTTTGCTCGTCCGAGACGGGCTCCAACGGCGCAAGATTGTAATCAAGGGCGACCTTCTGGGAGATTCCGCTGCGCAAGACGCCAATGGGACCAGGCGCGGGCTTGTTATGAAAGAAGAAATCCGGGTCAATGGAACTGTCGGCGCGGACGAACAAATAGAACGGCTCATCGAACAGATCCGCCAGCCAGATGAACCGATCGTCGCGCTCTTCAATGCGCGCCACTTGCAGCATCAAGACGTCTGGATGCAAATTGATTTCATTGGTGGCGCGAGGGAATGGCATGACCTCGAATGAAACCTGATAGCCCAGCCGCTTGGCCATCTCCGCTGTCAAATCCACGGACACGCCGGCGACCTGATGATTGTCCATATAGGCATATGGCGCCAAGTCAGCGGCCAAAACTCGCAACGAATCGGCCCAAGACGTCGCAATATTACCGCAGAAAATGGCTATAAAATTAAGAAAAAGAAATAATAGATTAATTGCACGCATGATTATGACCAAATACCCTTATGCGATATTGAAGATATCTCCTTTTATGAAAGCATATAATAAAAAAATAGGTCCTATCTTAACATTTATATTAAAGTTTAAGAGTTGGAAGAATTGATATCCCTAGATTTACGGACAGGTAGCCCACCAAAAAAATGGCCGGGGAAAAACCCCGGCCATTCCTTACGCTATGACGTCGAACTTAGGACTTCGGCAGCTTGAACACCCAGAGCATGCCGCCCTGATTGATGTCCTTGACTTGCTTGGCGACTTCGCCCCCCCACAACGGGACAGCGCCACCCCAACCGGACAAGACGGCCACGTATTGCTCGCCATTTTCTTCCCAGGTGATGGGCGAACCGACCACGCCCGAACCCGTGTTGAACTTCCACACTTCGGCGCCGGTCTTGGCATTGAACGCCTTCAGATAGCCTTCGGGAGTTCCGGTGAAGACCACGTTGCCTTTGGTGGCCAGTACGCCGCCCCACAGGGGAGCCTTGTTGTTGTATTCCCACACGATCTTGCCTGTGCTGGGATCGATGGCGCGCAGAACGCCGATATGATCGTCATACAGGGGCTTGATGGTGAAGCCTGCGCCCAAATAAGCCGCGCCGCGCTTGTAGCTGACCGGCTCGTTCCAAATGTCCATGCCCCATTCGTTGGAGGGAACATAGAACAGCTTGGTGTCTTGGCTATAGGCCATGGGCATCCAGTTCTTGCCGCCCAGGAAGGACGGAGCCGAAAAGACAACCTTGCCCTTTTGCCCATCGGCAGTGGGAGCGCCGGGACGGTTGTCGTCGATGTATTCGGGACGGCCATCCTTGGTGTAACCCTTGGCCCAGGTGATCTTGGACACGAACGGGGTGGCGCTGATGAACTTGCCGTTGGTGCGGTCCAGAACAAAGAAGAAGCCGTTGCGTGAAGCGGTGGCTCCGGCCTTAATGGTCTTGCCGTCTTTGTTCAGGTCGAACGACACGAATTCGTTGACACCGTCAAAGTCCCAGCCGTCATGCGGGGTTGTCTGATAGCTCCACACGATCTTGCCGGTTTCGGGATCGATGGCAAGGGTGGACGAGCTGTACAGATTGTCGCCGGGACGGATGTGGCTGTTCCACGGGCCGGGCTGGCCGGTGCCCATGTAAATCAGATTGGTTTCAGGGTCGTAGGTGCCGCCCAACCAAGGAGCAGCGCCACCGGACTTCCACAGATCGCCCGGCCAAGACGCGTTGGTGACGCCGGTGATGCCGTTGTCCTTGCCGTTGAGCATGCCCATGTGGCCTTCGACGGTGGGACGCGACCAGATCAGTTCGCCGGTCTTGGCGTCGCGCGCTTCGACCTTGCCGACGATGCCGAATTCACCGCCGGACACGCCAGTGATGACCTTGCCCTTAACAATCAGCGGAGCGGCGGTATAGGAATAACCACCGGTGTAATCCTCGATATCCTTCTTCCAGACGACCTTGCCTGTTTCCTTGTCCAAAGCAATCAGCTTGGCGTCCAAGGTGCCGAAGATCACCAGATTGTCGTACAGAGCAGCACCGCGGTTGACCACGTCACAGCAGGGCAAAATATCGTCGGGCAGACGGGCTTCGTACTGCCACTTCTTCTGGCCGGTGTGGACATCCACCGCGAACATACGAGAATAGGAGCCGGTCACATAGATCGTGCCGTCCTGAACCAGCGGCTGAGCTTCTTGACCGCGCATCTTTTCGCCGCCGAACGAGAATGCCCAAACAGGTTGCAGCTTGGAAATGGTCGCGGGGTTGATCTTGTCGAGCGTGCTGTAACGCTGACCTTGCGTACCCAAGCCATTGGTGACCACTTGATCGGTGGCTTTGGCGCTGTTGCTAATATCTTCGTCGGTAACAGATTTGGCGTTCACCGTTTGTGACGCCAGCAAAGCAAACACGCTCACGGCTCCCGCGAGCAACGTATTAAATTTCATGGCCGTACCCCTTGTTTATAACAATTTATTCGTTGTGACCTTACGTTATTCATGCAAAAGCCATAACGAAGGTCGTGGTTGGCTTTGTGCCATCCGCTTAAAAATATTTAATATTCATCGCAAGAGGCGGCAATTGCCAAAAGGTCTAATATTTAAACCATTGACGTTGGTGAATTATGCGCGAATTCAAAGAGATATTTCGCACCGCCCGCGATTTTGCGAAGACGACCTGATAAATTCATCACTATTTGGTGTTTATTGTTTTTCGTATGCTGGGATGTAAGCCAATCCCGCAGATTTGAAAATAGCCGGAATGGTGCCGTCGGCAATCAACGCGGCGACCACATCTTCAACGGCGTTGGCCAATTGTCGGTTGCTGCTTTTAACCGCCATGCCCAACACCCACTCGCCGTTGAACAGACCAGGCAAGGTCATGGGAACCACGCGATATTTACGATCTTGGGCTGACAACGCCCCTTCGATCTCACTGCGCACCCCCATCACCCCAGCGACGTCTTTTTTGAACAATCCGTCCACGGCTTTTGTCAGTCCGCGATAATGGACCACGTGATCAATCAATTTGCCGTCATGGATGGTCAGCAGATATTGATCGGCAAGACTGCCCATTTCGACGCCGACCTTATGATCAAAAAAGTCATCCAGTCCCTGGTAGGAGGAAATCTGTTCGGGATCGGTGACCACCGCCAACCGATCACGGAAATAGGGAGCGAAAATCGCCGCCTCGGAATTGCTGAGCATAAAATCGCGATCAACCGGGATATGCAGCATCATATCCGCCGTGTTGTGTTCGAGATAATGCCCCTTCCAGACGACATTGCGCAGATCGTCCGACACGGTCTCACCCGCCGTCTGTTCGCGGATAATCGCCTTCAGCCCCATCCGTTGGCACACGGCCTTGGCGACTTCCACATCGATGCCAACTACGTTTTCGCCCTGTCGATAGGAGAAAGGCGGAAAGTCGCGATAGACTGCGACCACCATATTGCCCCGTTGCATGATCTCGTCATAAGTAGCGGCTTTGGCGCCGCTTAAGGAAATAACTCCCAGCAAAAAAGCTAAAAGAAATATCCTAATTCTCATGCCGAGACTCCAGATAGGTTCGGATGCTCCACAACGCTTCTTGGCTAAGCGTCGGATACATCTTGGGCATGTAGACACGACCGTCGCGAACCGACCCGTTTTGCACACGGTACTTGAACCATTCGTCGCCCTCATCGCCAGTGGGCAGGAACCTCAGATCGGGGGCGATGCCGCCCGAGATGGCTTCCAAACCATGGCAACGGGCACAATTCTGATTGTATCCAGAGGTGCCGATTTCAAGGGCCTTAGCATTGTCGCGGAACGGATTGGATTTGGTCCATTCGGCACCCAGATTGGGCAAACCGGTCGTATCGACCGGTTGTGGCGTCACGTTGCCGTGAGCCATGGCGACACCGACCAGCGCAACCACACCGACAGCGGCGGCGGCAGAACCCAGCAGAATTTTTTTCATCGTTTCCATCCCTAATTTATACGCTAAAAAAAACGGCGCCCGCAAACCTCTTTTCGGGACTCGACGGACCGCCCCTTAGAGTGATAAACCGCACAAACCGGCTTTCATATTAGACTTAGAGGCAATTCCATTAAAATTTAGACCAAGGTCTAATACTGAGGTCGACGCCAG
>CAIYCT010000104.1 GCA_903924765.1 uncultured Rhodospirillaceae bacterium
GCCCATCAGACCGAGAATGTCAGCAAGCCAGAACTTGAACAAAACGCAAAGGCTGCGTAAAGTGCTCAACCAGCGATGCCTGCCAAGCAAATTTCAACATCGGGCGGGACATCCCCTTGACGCGATCCAAATACTGGATGCTGTAGGCGACAAACAGCACTACGGCGATGATCCAGCGATACGCTATTCTATGTGACATGCCATCAACCCCGTTCCCGATTAGGTCTAAGGGCTTCCCTTAGATTTCCTATCCCTTTAACCCGACTTGAGCTTTCTTAGAATACCATAAGGTAATTAATCATAAGTATGAAGATCAGCCACATCCAAAAACACCGCAGGGATGAGCTAATAAAGCTAACCGATTAACCTGTCGTAATCGGCATGCGACCCGATCCAGAACCAGATCATGACATCGCCTTCGCGCACGCCCAGAGCACGCCAGTGGATGCCCACGCGAACAGACCACACGTCTTCACCCGCAGAAGCCACGGGTTTGACGTGCAATCCCGGATGACGTGGATTCTCAGACCAAACCGCATAAGCGGCCTTCGCCTTGGCCTGGACGCTTTGGGGGAGTCGATGGAAGCACGCCCAAAAATCCGGCGTGGCGTGAGAGATCATTTTTCAGGGAAGCTCAATGGGGAGGTTTCGCCGCTAGCATATTGAGCCTTTGCCTTGCGGGCCATCTCGCCCAGCTTGTTCCCGGACTTGGCGAAGCGTTCGTCCCAACCGCGTTCGGCCTCCATCTCTTCCATGATCAGGCAAGCAATAGCCTCCTGCTCGTCTTCCGGCAGGCGAGAAACTTCAGCAATGGCGCGTTCAAGCATCTTGTTCATGACGACACCCTAACACAGGTTGGCTGGAATTTGAACGATTGGCGTGGTCGTTTCGGCCAAACCTTGTAGCCCTATTGTAGCACAGCAAAAGTTATTTTGCGTGATCCCGAGTGATCGTCCGTGACGCTAAGTGACTGATTTTAAAGGAAATGGCGGAGGGGGAGGGAGAAGAGAGACAAATCCCCAACCCTAGGGTTTCCCTGGCCTTGAGGCGATTTGCCCCCGGTCCAATGAGCGAACTTTGTACCAGTTTGCTGTACCAAGCAAGGGGGGATTATCATGCAGTGCAATTGATTGCACTAAACTATACTTAGGAGCGTCGGAGGCTCCTACTCCTGAGAGAATGGGGGCGGATGTCCTCCAATAAATCATCGTCTATAGTCGCAAAGCCACACATCAGCATTCCAGATTATGTTTCTTGATTAGGTGTTCCAATGCCGTTAGGAGGACAGCGTTGTTGCAAACGTTTCTAGCTTCAGCCAGATCACAAACCTGCTGGTAAATCTCGGGGGCAACATAGACGGGAAAACGTGACCTCTCTGCGGTCGGCGGAAAGTGATAGACGGAATAAAGTTCTTGGGGCGGATTATTCACAATTTCGGTGAGTGCTTCAGCAATCATGGCTTTCATGGTGGTGCCAAGCCTTGCCGCTAACATTTTGATGGCGACTTTCCCTTGCACAGGAACTTCCACAGAAAGCTGCTTCTGGTTCTCAATCGCTTCCGGCAGCTTGAGAGGCGGTGCGAATTTCTTGTTCGGCTTGGGTTTGGGCTTTTTGACCGGGAACTTTTTGATCGCCTTGCCGCTTTTGATGAATGTGACCGCCATTGCCGCCCTCCGTGGCTTTGACGGTCACAATACTTCATGGCGTTGAAAAAGACAATTTGCAATTGATTGCAATTTTGATTGGGAGGTTCGCCACACCTCCCAAGCTCTCACTCCAGGCAGGAAATTTCCCAAACCCAGATCGGATAGCCGGGGCCTTTCCGCTGATATTCTTTCAGGTTTTCCCAACCGTTGGGGCACTTATCTCCGGCAAAGACACTGAGGACGCTGTCGGCGTTATCCCTGGTGGCGTACTCTTGGGAATATTCAAGCCGATACGCATTCACACCAATCTGCGTTTCAAAATGTTGCCAAGTAAAACCAATCCAAGAGCATCCACCGAGACAGGCGGTGAGCAGCCCCGCAAAAGCGTAGTTCTTCATGTCGGTGGCCCTATCTATGGCCCATGGGTTCAGTCACCGCTTGGCCGGAATTGCCCACCAAGCACAGAAACATGTACGTCACCTTCATGCCGACGCTGGTGGTGTCCAATTCCACCGTGCGGTAGGACTCCGGGTTCGTTGAAGTCAATTGGGGTGGCGGCGGCAGTGCTCGTCCTCCCGATGCCTCCAAGTGCATGATCCGGCGAAGTTCGCTGCCCGCTTCGATGATGCAAGCGCGGTCGATCTGAGCAGGGCTAAACCTGACGGTTGGACGCTGTTGGTTCTGGACGCAGCCGCTGAGAACGATAGACAAGGCCGGTAAGGCCAGCAGCCAAGTCGCTATGATGATTGGTTTCCGGTTGGTTCGCATGATCTGGTTTCTCCTACAAAAGTTGCCCGTGGGCGGGTTGATCGGCGTCCGCAGCAAGGCGGGCGCGGATTTGGTTAAGGTCAGGAAGCTGGGTGCCGGTCAGGTCGATCAAAGCCCGGAAATCGTCGGGACTGATGCCCTCGGCCAAGTAATCGGTTTCGTGTCCCAGCCGTTCCAGTTCCAAGGTGTCGCGCCACATCCGGCGTTTTGTCAGCACGCTGCCCTCGGCGTAAAACACCGCAAAGGCCATCACCGAGGACCAGCGATTGTCTGGCACCAATCCGTCCAGCATGGTGCGAATGGCTGTGTTGCGTTTGGCAAACATGCTGATCGCCGCCTTGCCGGTGCGAGTGAACCTGTCGAACGCATGGGCGGGAACGCCGTTGATCAGGACCGAAGGCGGCGGCTCGGTAACGACGATGTCCGAGGGCAGGTCACGGATCACCGTCGAGAGCAAAGCCGGAAACAGCACGATGGGTTGACGGACCCGCCGCACGGCGATGCGTGTTGCTTCGGTAAAGTTGGGGGTGGCTCCAAGGCGTTGGTACGTTTCCAACAGCCCGTCCAGATCGCCAGGGCCGACGCGCTTTTCTGGATACCACTCGACGCCTGACGAGTACCATGCGGATATTGCCCGAGCCGCAAGCGGAAGGGCCGTATCCTCGACCAATCGCAGACGGTCAGCCAGTGGACGACCTCCCGCCATTTCGCGGTATTCTTCAAGGCCGGGATGGGACCTGGCGGCGCAGATCAATTCGTCTGATGATCGTTCCTTCACCGCTTCGGCCAGCATTGTACAGATCGTCGCAACGACCCGAGCATCGCCCCCGACCTTGGCCCGCCAAGCAGGATCATCGGCAACGGCGGCGCAGGTAATGGCGGCGGTTTCGTCCCCGATCCCCACATCCTCGAAGGCGATGGTCAACAACTGCCGCCAGATACCCGAGCGGTCGATGTTCAGCAGCGTAGCCCCGACCGCGCAGGCCAGGGCCGGATCACCGCGCCGGATAGCTTTGTGCAGGACACTGTGGCCCACCCATTTATCCGGCAGCGTTAGCGGTGAAGGGATTTCATCCGGGTCAATCAGCCGGTCGGCTAGGCACTCTTTCCATTGGGTCAACATAGGATATCTCTAGTAAGTTATTGATATGTCTAGCGTAACCAGTTGACTTGGCATTGAAAGTGGTTTTCGCCTACTGGTCGATGCTGGCCGCAATTTATCGCCCTTTATCTCCTCAGACATTCCATGTAGCTTGGCTGCGAGGCCGTACGCGCGGCCTTGGGGCGTGGAAACCCCGTCGATAGCGGTAAGGCGCAAACCGGAATTTGCGCCGCACTCCTTGACCACTACGGTCGGGGAGCCTGCGGCGTATGCAACAGGTCCTGAC
>CAIYCT010000105.1 GCA_903924765.1 uncultured Rhodospirillaceae bacterium
AAGACCGGCTTCATTGAGCCTGTCGCACTCGTGCGTCTTGTGCGCCAAGGTCAGCAAACGGGACTGCTCCCACTTGGCCCCCTGGGTTTGATGGGACATTTGCGTCTGACACGCCAAGGTGACGGAATCGGATATCATTTTAACGCCAAAGGCCGCTCCCCCAGCGACCACAAGGCTAATGGCGACGTACAACAAGATTGGCGACGACTTTTCGTCGCCCTCGGACTCGTCATCGGAGGCCCAAAGCGCTTTATTGGATTGCGCCCAAGCCACCGCTTCCTTGAGTTCGCACCCGGTTTGATCGCGCCGCCATTTGACACTGTCATGCATCGTGGCGAATTTAGGCATTGGTTGACTCAACACGTCGCTCCTCAGTGTTTCCCCCCAGCCCCTTTAAGGCGCCAGTGGCAAATATGACTTTATACTCATTGCGCAGAAATATCTGTATTTCAAATGGTTGGCTTATGATGAACTTTGCATGAAACAGCCTTGGCGGCGGCTTCAAGGGGATGGATTGACTTGCATCAAAGACGTTGATATCGCCCCGTGCCCTTATTGGCTCGGTTTGTTTTGGCTATGTTTATTTTGGAGCAGCGTTGAACCGCGCCCTCTGTCGCCAGGGATTGTTGTCCGGATTGCGGACACGCTTTAACAGCGTGGTCTGCTTGGTCACCCTTGCCCTGGCTCTGCAGCTGTCACTGCCAATGGTTTCGGCTCTGGCCCAGTCAGGGCCGTCCAATGACATAGCGATCTGTTCAAACGGATTTTTTCACGCCTCATCCGCCAAGGAAACTCCGGTAAAAGGCCCAACCACGCCGTTAACGATGATGGATGGCAAGTGCTGCACCGCCGCTTGCCATATCCAAGGCGTTCTGACTGCGGAAACGATCGTTACGACGTCGTTGATGGTGTGGACGGTGTGCCATGCTCTCGCGGAATTGGTCCTTCCTCGGCAAGCGTCCCTTGCCCATGGCTTTGAAGCCCGCGCCCCTCCCGTCGCCTAAAACGGCAGATCCTTTCCCTTAAATCGTTCGTCCGACCGAGTCGGGCGAACCTGACTATTTTTAACGACGCCCATGCCCAAACGGGGCGTGGTGGAGAATGATTATGATGGCACAAAAGACAACTTTAGAAACCTCGACGGCGTTTTGCGCCTTGATGGTCTGGCTGTTGATCGCCGGTTCGGCGCACGCCCAAACGGCATTGCCGCCGGTATCGGTCCCCGTGGTCCCCGACCAAGCCGAGCAGAACCAAGCAGGACTGAAGCAACCGTTGGATACCAGCCTGTTGAACAAGCAGTCCTTGCAATCCAAGCTGCCCAGCGTCACCGAGACAGCACAGTTTCTGGACGGTTTGCCCGGTGTCGGCTTGTATTCAGCTGGCGGCTTCTCCAGTCTTCCTACCGTGCGGGGCATGAACGACGACCGCATCAATACGTTGGTGGACGGTGTCCCGTTGATTGCCGCTTGTCCCAACCATATGAATCCCGTTCTGTCCTATGTGCAGCCGAGCAATGTTTCTTCCATTCAGGTCATGTCCGGGATCACGCCGGTCAGCAAGGGCGGCGACAGCATCGGCGGCACCATCGAAGTCAAGACGGCTCCGCCGATCTTCGCCAGCGGCGATGCGATCTTGACCCAGGGCAGCCTGTCCTCGTTCTTTAAAAGCGTCAACCGAGCGCTAACGCTTTCTGCCAATGGCGTGATCGCCAATGACAAGCTCAGCTTCGCCTATGCCGGTTCCGGCGCGGAAGGTCGAGACTACAAAGATGGTGACGGCAATCGGATTGCCGCGACAAGATTCATTGCCCAGAATCACGATATTAAGGTGGCCTTCAAGGGCGATGGGACTCTGGCCGAGATGGAGTTTGGGCTACAGTCCTTGCCATTTGAAGGCTTTCCCAATCAGTTTATGGATATGCTGGGCAATCAATCTCGTTTTGCCAGTGGTCGCTATCAATCGGACCAATCTTGGGGGCAATTGGATGCAAAGGCCTATTGGCGCTATACGACCCACTATATGAATTTCCTGTCCGACCGTTACACCACATCAAGCATGCCGATGAACACCAAGGAAACCGAGGCGGGTTACGTTGTGAAGGGTGACGTGCCTTTGTCCAACCAAAACGGAACGGTGAGGGTTGGGAACGAATACCATTTCAATGTGCTCAATGATTGGTGGCGGCAGGGGACCGGGATGATGAATCCTAATATTTTTGCCAATGTGCACAATGCCACTCGCAATCGAGTGGGAACGTTCATCGAATGGGAAGCCCAGCCCTTGCCGCAATGGACCACTCTGCTGGGAATTCGCAATGATACGGTGATGATGGATACCGGCAATGTGCAAGGCTATCGCTCGGCGGGCTATGCCGCCGATGCGGCGGCATTCAACGCCTTGGACCATCAAAAGACCGACATTAATTTTGATGTGACGGCATTGGCGCAATACGAAGCCAGTAAAATGAACACCGACGAAATCGGTTATGCCCATAAAACCCGTTCACCCAACTTCTATGAACGCTATGCGTGGTCGACTGGAGCAATGGCCTCAAGCATGATCGGTTGGTTCGGGGACGCCAATGGTTATGTGGGCAGCGTCAGCCTACGTCCGGAACAGGCCAATATCTTCAGTTCGACGATTAGATTGCATGACAACGCCAAACAAGATTGGGACGTCAAGCTTACGCCTTATTACAATTACATCCGTGATTATATTGGGGTCGATTACCGGGGTAGCAACGCCATGATGGCCAAAGGGGCAAGCCTGTTGCAATTCGCCAACCATGACGCCATGACCTATGGCCTTGAATTGACCGGAGCGAAAGCCCTGCTGAAAGACGACACGGTCGGTCAGGTCGATGTGACCGGAACCGGCAGTCTCCAACGCGGGTATGAAATCAACAACGGCAATAGTCTTTATCACATGATGCCGCTTGGATTCAGTTTGGCCGTGAAACATCAATTGGGCGGTTGGTCCAATGTCGTTGAAGTGAAAGCCACGTCCAGCAAGTCGGAAGCCGACCCTTTGCGGCATGAACCCTTTACTCCGGGTTTTGCCGTGATCAATTTCCGCACCGCCTATGATTGGCGCAATATTCGCCTGGATGCGGGAATCGACAACCTATTGAACCAGCAATATTACTCACCTTTGGGAGGGGTGGATTTGGCGGACTGGAAAGCCAACCATAACACGAACGTCCCTCTTATTCCTTTGGCGTCGCCCGGACGATCGTACAATGCCGGGGTTACGGTGAAGTTCTGATGACGAATATTGATCTGGGGGACGCCGTTCCCCCAGTTTTTTTCGCCCTTCCGCAGCGGAACCGGGACAGAGCGCTGCCCACGGTTCTGTCAGTGGTGATTCATCTGCTGTCGTGTTGGCCCTTGGCGCTGCTTCCTCGGGATTCGTCACAGGACTCCCCGCCGTCCATGGCGGTCGAACTGGTGCCAGAACTGCCGACACCGACACCCACGCCCACGCTGCCCATTCCTGTGCCGCAACCGCCTCCGCCCCTCGCCTTTGTTCCGCGCAAGCCCGCGCCTTCTCCCGCAAGAATCCCGGTGGTGGCCGCCCTCCCCCCCAATCCCCGATCCTTGCCAGTTCCGATCCCGCCGATTCGGTCGTCGTCACGCCAGACCCAGTCAGCCCTCCCCAAGCGTACGATGCTTCGAAGCAAACGAGTCCAAATCCCATGACTGTTTATGCCGCCGAGATTTGGGCGCAGATCGAGCGCCATCGTCCCAAATCCATCCATTGGAGCGGCATCGCCACCGTGCAATTTTCCTTATCCGCCAGCGGAACCTTGTTGCAAGTGGAGATTGTTCACACCAGTGGCAATGCGCATCTGGATCAAGCGGCTTTGGACACAATTCGCTCCGCTGCGCCCTTTCCGCCACCGCCATCGGGCGCAAGCGAAAACAATTTGGCATTCACCGTGCCATTTCAGTTTCGTTAGCCAAGCTCCCAGGGCAATTGTAGGGTCTTTCCGATGCTGTCGCCTCATGTCTTGCCAAGGCTTCACAGCCCCTCTGACACGAACAGACGATCTGTTGAAGCGGTGAAAGAGTGAAGTCGCTATGAACGACAAGACGGAAAAATCCGAACCCAAAGCCCACGAAGCCTTTCAGCTTCACACAAAATAGAAGCTGAACAACTTACAAAAATTGATCGCCGCTCAGAAAAGCAAGGATAAGAAAAAGGAATCGCCTAAAAAATTGGCATCCGACACCAAACCTTTGGCATAGCCCCTGCCGCCAAGCCGCCAACCGGCAGGATCAGGACGAATACCCAATATGGCAAAGCGTATCCCTTGATTTATCTTTGTTCTTTGTTTTATTTTGTGACCAGAAGAAAGGACGGCTGGACCGTTCATTTTGAGAAGGTCGGCTGAGCACGTGTCATGTCAAAACGAATTCTGATAGTCGACGATGCGGCGATGATGCGGGCCGTTTTGCTTGAAACGCTGATTTCTTTAGATATCGACGTCGTCGGCCAAGCCCGCGATGGCGCTGAAGCGGTGCAAATGGTCGAAGACCTAGCCCCGGACATCGTGCTTCTCGATATGGAAATGCCGGTCATGCCTGGCCTCGATGCCCTTAAATCCATAAAAATCATCCGTCCCGAAACGGTGGTCATCATGCTGACCGCCGCGTACAGCCAAGAAGCCATCCTTGGCTGCATTATCGCAGGCGCCGCCGACTTCATAAACAAACAAAGTTTCGAGGATATCGCCGAAAGACTTGTTCCGTTTTTGGAATAGCCCGTTTAGGTTTTACTGCTCGTCCCCGCCTTAGGAAAATCATGGACATCTGGTTACAAATCATTAGCGCGGCCGCCGGGGGAGTCATCGGCGGCTTCTCTGGCTTTATCGCCGGCAGCTTTCAAGATCGAAAGGTGCGCCGCGCACAGTTAAAAAATATCGCCTCTGCTCTGGTGGGAGAGATCGGCGCGCTGTCGCGATTGTTCGAAACGCATTATTTGGAAATCCTGAGCATCGATTTGCGAAATGGGGATGAACGGATTCTTTATCCGTTCCATCACGTCAGAGGCGACCAGGATTACATGCCGATCTTCCGGTCGCTCGGCAGTCATCTGGGCTTGCTCCCCGCCCCTCTTCCCCAAGAACTGGTGACTTGGTACACCAATTTGGCCGTGGGTTTGGAACGAGCCCGCGCCATGCACGACCTGGCCGTGCGCGAAGACCTCAACTTGATCGAACACATTATTCGACATTTCCCATATGAACGGCCTATCTGTCCGAATTTGATGGCATCGTAGCTAATTTCTGCGTGGCTGTGTATCCAAAAGTTGCCGTTCCTGGCAAAAGCGCACTT
>CAIYCT010000106.1 GCA_903924765.1 uncultured Rhodospirillaceae bacterium
CCGAATATCACCTGTTTCTATTTCACCCGAAGCAGCGTCCATTTTTAGCCCCGAAAATAATCGCTATCACACTGATTCTTATAGCAGAATTACGCTATTTCGTCACGGAAACCTTGGGTCATATGGGAAATCCGGGTTAAATAGTAGTCCTCGTCCATCTTCCTAGCTGGTGAACCGTAAACGAAGAACCTACGGTCATCATCAGGGATAACAATTGCATCAGTGAAGTTACTGAATGTCATAGTATTGAAGATATTCTTAATGAAATAAGAGTTTACGTGCTTAGGCTCAATCTGAATGCTGTCTTCAGTGATCCATGATTTGACCTTGTTGTACAACTCAAGCCGCCCCCGTGCCATCAGTTCATGGACCACGATCAGAAGACGACCAGTTAGGTACTCATTGAACCTGCCATGTAGGGCGTCATTGTCCGGGGAGGCTACGTTGTGACGACCGAGGACCAGTTCCATCACCTTGCCGAAATAGCTCTTACCCGTCCCCTGAACCCCGACGATCAACAGTGCGTGGTTGATCTTCCTGCCGGGGTTCTGTGCCAAGTAGGCCATCCAATTGAGGACGTGGTTGCGGGCGACTTCGTCCGGGATGATGTAGGCCGCATGATTGAGGAAAATGGACACATCCCCGAATGCCGGGATAACGTCGCTTGGCCTGAACAGGTTGAGAAGGTCCGCGCCACCCTCATGGACGACCAGATCACCAGTAGGGTCACAGGTGACGCCCATAACCTTCGGCAACATCTTTGACTTCAACAGCACCTTGTCGGTGGCGTCTTGGTCATGGGCATGGAGCGCGGCCAATGCCGACGGCTTAAAAAACTTCCGGCATTTGAGGTCATAGAAGTTTTCACCGCAAGCGTCATAAACGTACCGCTCTACCAATCCGGCCAACACATCAGGGGCAACCTCAACCCCCTTCTTGGCATTCACCTTCGGCGGTAAGCCCAAGACAATGGGGGATTTGACCCGGCCTTCGTTCGGGCATTTCCGGCACCCCTTGAAACCCAACTTTTCATAAATATTACGGCAGGTCCGGGGGCCTGATTTAGCCAAGGCTCTGGTGATCTTATCCTCGGTTTCCTTCTTGGTGTACTTCGGATGCGGCTTACTCCACTCATGGGCCGCATCTTCCCCATCGTCACAGCGGGCAACAATGGACAAGGCCGCATACCACTCATTTTCCGAGAGGGTGATTGCATCGTCTTTGCAGTGTTGGAGAAAGGCACAACCAGTCAGCACCTTGTTGAGGTCGGATAGGCGGTTGTCGTCATTGACGTTCGGCTTTGCCTCCTCCTCCTCGTCTTCATAGTTGTCAGTATAAATGTTTAACAGCGTGGTCAGACGTTCCGCATTCACCAGTGGCAGACTTGCAGGCGGCACTTCCAACGGATTGCCGTCAAACCATTCATACGGTTTGCAGGTGGTCGGGTGAGTGCCGAAGATAACGACCTGTTGACCGAGGCTTAAAACCTCAATGTTCCCCCGTTCCCTACCATTAAAGATTTGCTTCTTGTCGAAGCCGTCGGTGCAGCGGAAAAGCATGGCAAATCCTTTGGAGCCAACCCGATACGGTGCAGCACCAAACCAGTCTACAAGGGTCTTACGAAGGTTATCTGTGTGTGACCCCGCTGCAAAATCCACGTCAACGCAAATCAGGCCATCACCCAGCAACAACCCGACGCCTTTATCCGGGAACTGTTCGACCAGAGCGGCAATGTCACCGGGCTTAGTCTGTTCCCACCCCACCTGGCATGGACGCTTCCCGGCCTTTCTCCCCTGTTCAGTGGGCAAAGTGATGGGGATAGGCGTATAGCCCTTGGCTACCAGTGTGGGGGCTGCTTCGGCAAAGGTTGGGTTGAAGTCAGAGACCCCGGCCTCCCAGGTGGAAGAAATAGCATTCATAATAATGGTCGCTTTCGAGCATAGGTGTTCCAATGCCAGCGACTTCGTATCAGCGACTATATTATATTATTTTTTGACGAGGTGGTTCATTCCTCGAAGTCGTTAGCGATATAACCCTACCAACACTTACAAACAAATCAAAACTAGAGAGGCACAACTCTATCTAGATTTTTTTACTTCTTATGATTATTGTCTCAACACGGCTGGTCGCCATAGGCTTGGTTCTCCAAATTTTGCCCCCTGTCGTCGTTAGCACTTTGACAGGGGGCTTTTTCTTGCCCTCAATTCCACCACGATAGAGAAGCACTTCTCTGGCTAAACAAATTGGCCGGGGTGGCGTTATCGTTTGTTCATCATGCCGAAACCTCCACCCTCTTGGCCGCTTGGATGCCTCCCCCGCCGTATGGCGCGGGATATGGCTGCCTATTATTGCGGTCTGTCGGTCAACACCTTTGCTGACCGGGTTAAGGCGGGTCGGTATCCAGAAGGCATTCGGGACGGTGGTCGCATCCTCTGGGACAAAGTCGCTTTGGATAATTCGCTTGACGCGGAATCCGGCACCATGCCCTCATTGGATCAAGTGGACAAAGACCGGGCAGAACTGGATAAGCTATATGGTCACGATCAGGCTTAAAATGCGCTACGTTCTGCGCAAACCATCCGGGTACTACTTCAACCCGACACCCACCATGCGCGAATTTGGCTTACGCCCGGAATCCTTGGGTACTGACCCCACCGCCGCCGCCGCCCGCGCCGCCCTTCTGGTGGAGGATTGGGACAGATACCGCAAAGGCGACAACAGCCCCAAGAAAACCACACACGGCACCATTTCTTGGCTGGTTGACCAGTATCAGAAAGCCCCTGAATACACGGCATACAAGCCCAAAACCCAGCGGGAATTTGACCGCCTGTCCGGTCACATCGTCGGCAAGTTTGGCAAGTTCAAAGCAGCCGCCGTCGAACGTCGCCACATCAAAGGCTATTACCGTGAGTTATTGGACGCGGGCAGTGCTGATAGTGCTGCCCGGATTATGAAGACGCTTCACATCCTGTTGGAGATTGCCCGCGACGAAGGGCTTGTTCAGGTCAACCATGCTTCCCGCATGAAGCTACCGATGGGCAACGCCCGCCGTGTGGTCTGGGATGCCAAGGAAGTGAACACCATGATAGCCGCTTGCGAAGCCAACGGGCGGCGTTCTCTTGGTCTTGCTGTCCGACTTGGCTTTGATCTTGGTCAACGGCTTGGCGACGTTCTAAGCATGACTTGGAGGCAGTACGACGGCAACGCCGTTCTTGTCACCCAGTCCAAGACCGGGGCAACGGTTTTGATCCCGGCATTGCCCGAACTGAAAACCATGTTGGACGCCACGGCCAAGACCTCAACACACATCGTCGTCAGTGAAGAGACCAGCCGTCCCTACAAAGCCGATAACTTTTCCCACCGCTTCCGTGACATTGCCGACGGCGCGGGTTTTTCTGACAAGCAATTTCTCGATCTGCGCCGTTCCTCTGCTGTCAGATTGGCCGAAGCCGGATGCACCACCATTGAGGTTGTCGCCATCACAGGCCACACCATTGAGCGAGGTGCGCAGATACTTGAAACCTACGCACCCCGGTCTTCCGATATGGCAAAATCAGCTATCAAAAAGCTGTCTGACAAGAACGAAACGGCACAAAAAGTCAGAAAGCCGAATTCCAAAAGTCAGAAAATTGGCGCGCCCTAGTGGACTTGAACCACTGACCTGCCGCTGAGAAGGCGGCTGCTCTATCCAGCTGAGCTAAGGGCGCTTAACGTCGGTTGGGACTAAAACCGACCGAATTCCAATTTATCGAACTTGAAATTGTCGGAATAATTCTTGGGGCGGAAGGACTTCTTGGGTTCGGCCTGAACCGTATAATCCAGGTTGTGGCGCTTGGCGTAGGCAACGGCCTCGTCCGCCGTTTCGAACTTCAAGGTCACCTGTTGCAGCATGTCGCCCGATCCGGCCCAGCCCATCAGATTATCGGGCAGCTTGGGGGCTTGGGGCTCATATTCCAGAATCCACGACTTGGCTTTGCCAGCCGGACCAGACTGCATTGCTGTCTTGGAAGGGCGATAAATCCGTGCTTGCATATGCCTATTCCTTTCCTGAACCAAAGATCCGGCCTGATGGTCGGGGCGAGAGGATTCGAACCTCCGGCTTCTAGCTCCCAAAGCTAGCGCTCTACCAGGCTGAGCTACACCCCGAACAAAGGGTTTCTAGGGCTTTCGCATGGATTGCGCAAGCTCTAAAGAGAAGGCGAAATGGCATTCTGAGGAACAGGTCACTGCCTTAGGCCCTTCGCCAGACTGAAGGGTTTGGCTTGCGTTTCTCCATGAACGCGGTGGCGATCTCGTGGAATGCGGGGGACCGCATTTGGGCGCCAAACAGTTCCAACTCCTTCTTCATGCGATCTGGAAGGTCAGGGGCATTCAGTTTCAACAGTGCCTTGGTGTACCTCACCGCCTCGGGCGGCAAAGCCGCCACGGCCTTGGCCGCGGCCAGGGCAGTGGACAGAAGCGCATCGTCCTCGACCACACGGTTGACCAGCCCGATCTCATGGGCTGTCCTGGCGTCGATGGCCTCGCCCAGAAGCAGCAATTCGGCGGCGCGCTGGTGGCCGAGCAGACGCGGAAGCAGAAGTGAGCTTCCGGCCTCGGGCACGAGCCCCAACTTGACGACCCGTGCCGCCTGAATGTCGCAATACAGTCGTTGGAAGGGCTGTGCGGTGTTGAGCGAACGAGCGCCGCTGGCGACAAACAGCCGGTCGGCAGCGCGATCGGCGATATCGACCAGATTGCAATGATCGAAGCGATAACGACCGCGTTCCAAAAGGCTTAGATCACCGCCATTGGCGATGGTGTCCATGATTTCGTCGAAATTGGCCGCCAACTGCAAACGTCCAGCGCGCAAATCCGCGTCCGATTCAGCGATGCGCAACTGAGTGACTTGCTCGACCGACCATTTCGCGCCGGAATACAAGCTGGTGGCGGATTTGGTCGCCTCGACGTACAGGTCAAGCATCCCTTGTGCGGCTCCCAATGCGGGAGTAGTGATGCAGGCCCCGAAGATGGTCGGGAACGGAACGCGGAACAACGGTGCGGCTGCGGTGCCCTCTTTCAAACCGGCCGTCGTGAACATCTGACTGGCGATCATCGGCAGCTGACGATAATCCGGCACAAACGCTTCCTTGAGTTCGACGCTTTTGCTGCCGGTGCCTTTCAGGCCCATCACATGCCAATCATCGATGATTTTGAAATCGCTCTTTGGAACCAGATAGGTGCGATAGTCGGGAAACGGTGAATTATCACGGATGATGATGCCGCCCAGCAGCACCCAATCCACATGATCGACACCGCTCGAATAGAACCACCGTCCGCTTAAGACGCAGCCCCCCCCTCGACTTCCGTAACCTTGCCCGTGGGAGCATAGGACGAGGAAAGCAACACATCGGTGCTCTTCCCCCATACGTCCTCTTGCGCCTTCTTGGGATAGTGCGCCAATTGCCAATTGTGCACCCCGACCACCCCCATGATCCAGGCGCTGGACGTGCAGGCCTGAGCCAGCAGTTCCTGAACGCGGAAAATATCCGACGGATGGCACTCGTAGCCGCCCCAATAAGATGACTGAAACATCTTGAAGAATCCGGCTTTCTTGAAATCCTCGACGGTCTGGGGATCAACCATACGCAACGATTCAGTGTTCGCGGCGCGTTCGCGCAAGACATCTTGCATCGCTTTCGCTTTTTCGATCAGCTGTTTACCCTTGGATCTGCTCGACAATTCGATGTTCATTTTTTTCTCCTGCCTCCCTAGAAACTTCTAAGCACAAAACCAACAAATCAAACGCGCCCTAGCGGGAATAAGGACAGCACGGGTCCTTCGCGGCGTTGTCCTATCCGGACCAACCACTTTCAAACTTGCGATTCCCATGAATGGGGAGCTTCCGAGCCTTACTCGGGGACGAAGGCGCCGTACCCACGGTTGAGGTACAGCAACGGAGCCACCAATTCGGTGGAGTTGGCCGTTACAACCTCGCCCAGCACCATCAGGTGAGTTCCCACCGGAATGACCTCGTGCTTGCGGCATACCATATTGGCCTGCGCCCCCAACAGAATTGGAGTGCGCTCCGCCCCATCTTCCCAGACCCCAATCTTTTCACGATCTTCCTGAGCGACACTGCCCGCGCCAGCGTTGGCGACATCGACCTGACCTTGAGCCAGAACATTGATTGCGAAGTAATCAACGTCTTGCACCGCTCGACCGAATGCCGACTCACGCCCTACGCAAACAAGCATTATCGGAGGCTGAAGAGTAGCCACCGTCACTGCAGTTGCTGTAATGCACGTAAAGCTGCCATCTGCCTGCCGCAATGAAATCACATTGACTGCGGCTGGATATTTCCTAAGACATTCTTTCAGGTCACTTGATACGTCACTCATGGAGTACTCTCCGCCCTATATTTTTTGGACTGCCTGAATGGCAAGCCATTTATTTAGTTGTTACAGAATGGTATCTTCAGGCGGCACGAGAGATCAAATTGAATGACGTTATGCCAGGAACAAAAAAAACAGATGGCCGGATTTTAAAATAACAAATCCGCACATCCGCCAATTTTATAGAATAATAAATCATATAATTGGAGTGAATTTGATGAGAAAACAAAATAACTTAAGAAGTACAAACTTAAATCTTCTACCTATACTTGCTGAACTTCTTACGCGGCGCAACGTCACCGATACGGCAAAGGCCCTTAACCTTACCCAATCAGCCGTAAGCGCCTCACTTAAGCGCCTGAGAGCTATGTTTGACGACGATCTGCTGGTGCCTTATGGACGCGGTCTGTCATTAACGGAAAAAGCGCAGAAGCTTCAACCGGGCCTGAACGAAATCATAAAGTCGCTTTATGCCTTTTTGGGAGACGCGCCGTTCGATCCCAGCATCGATTCACACGTCTTTAGAATTGTCACCGCAGATTACGTTACAACGTTTCTCGGCCCATATTTTGGTGAACTTCTGCAGAAAAATACGCCCAACATCCGTTTCCAGGTATCTGCGGAAGCCACCTTTGCCGATCGACAACTGCGTCTCGGCAACCTTGATCTCGTTATTGCCCCGGAGCGCATTCGACGGTGGACGGCTTTGGATTTTTCAGATCCACACTCGGAATTCGCATCCGAACCGTGCTTTACGGATCACTTGGTGGCAATTCGCCGGGCCGATGCGTCCAATCAGGATTTAGATCTGGAAACCTATTTGTCTCTGCCGCACGTCACCTTCTGCCTACGTGACGGCTTGCATGCCAGCCTGGAACAAGAAACACTCACAACATTGGGTTTTACTCAAAACGACATCATCCTGGTTCCAGAGTTTTCGCTGCTCCCGCTCATGGTTGTGGAGAACAACACCATTTCGGTCATTCCCGCGTCCCTCGCCCGGCGTTACAGCAAGATTTATCCGATCAGTATTTTCACCCCTCCCATCGAATTCCCGAAGGTCGAATTGGTAATGATTTGGTCAAAATCACGAAATCGGGATTCCGCGCTAACTTGGTTTCGAAGCCAAGTGCTCAAAGGCTTTTCTCTTATCCAAGAATAAATGCGTCGACGCGGAAAGCTTTTCAGAACCAATGATCTTTTGCCCAGCGCAAAAGCTCACTGAAAACAGGCCTCAGGTCTCTGGCCGCCGAAGTCAGGGCGTATTCAACCCGCGGGGGAACTTCGGCAAAGACGGTGCGTTCCACAAGCCCCCTGGATTCCAGCTCCCGCAATCTGCTGGTCAACATGTGCTGAGTGATGCTTGGAATCGCTTTGCGCAATTCGCCAAATCGCAGCGTTCCGCTGTTTAAATTGTAGAGAATTTCCGCCGTCCATTTGCCTGAAATCATACCAAGCGCCTGATGGAAACGCAGAAGCACATCCGGATCATGATTGGAGGCACAGTCGGCATTTGCGTCAATAGTCTTTTTTTTCATGCTATACCTAAAAAACGATCCTACTTGCGAAAATCATTCTAATACGGAACTTTGTGCTAAGCAAATTTGATGAGTGGAGTTTTTTTCCAATGACCATGATCGCGATTCCCCGCATTAACGCTCCGGCTATCCGGGTCCAGAGAATTCATCTTGCTGGTGAATTCGAAGCACGCAACGCCGTCGCCGATGTCCCACAACGCCGCCGACCCGTTCTTGATCAACGGCTTAGAATTGAGTTTGATATCCCCAAGCATCACCACCCCTTCCGGGCGGCTCAGGGTGCGATACTCGCCGTCTAGTCCGAGAACCTCGCGTTTCCCATGCAACACCCGATAGAAGGGGCGTTCACCCGCCACCTTCAGGATGGATGGTACAGGAAGTCCCTCTTTTTCCAGCTTGTCGGCCAGCCATTTGGCGCCCAGCTGATCAATCAGCTCGAAGGGACCGAATTTCCAGTTGTAACCAAGCCGCATCGCCTCGTCGATGGACTCGACTTCATCGGCGGCATCCCCAACCAGACTGGCGGCATAGGACAAAGTCGGCCCCAGCACCCGCCAAGCGTAGCGGCCATGCGTGCTGTCATGCTCCAACAGGCGCGACAGCTTACGATGAGACTCCGAGATCGCATCAACTTGAGCTTTGCGCTGCGGACGGAACTCTCCGGTGGCAAGGTCGATGGCTTCCTTGCGCTTTCCATGCTCGCGATTGATCCGATAGAAGCCGCCTTTACCCTTACGGCCGGTGTAGCCTTCCGCAATCAAGCGGTCGATCAACGGCACGGGGCGGTTGACGGTGTGAAACGGATCATCCTTGGGCAGTGCCTGCGCCATGCTGGCATTAACATGCGGCATCAGATCCAGCCCAACCAAATCCAACAATCCGAAAACGCCGGTCTTGGGAATACCCATGGGGCTGCCCACAATCGCGTCGGCTTCTTCCACGTCAAGCCCCAGCTCGAAAGCCTCAACCACAGCCGCCTGCAACCAGAAGACCCCAAGGCGATTGGCGATGAAGCCAGGACGATCCTTGCAACGCACCACGCTTTTGCCAAGTTTGAAGTCGCAAAACTTGGACACGGTTTCCACCGCCTCGGGACGAGTCCGCTCGCCCCAGACCATTTCCAGCAACCGCATATAACGCGGCGGATTGAAGAAGTGGGTGATCACGAAATCCTTGGCGAACGCATCGGATAATCCTTCGACCAAACGGGCGAGCGGAATAGTCGAGGTATTCGAGGAGACCACGCTGTTGGGTTTACGGACCGCGTCGATCTTGGCGTACAGACTCTGCTTGATGTCCAAACGCTCTATAACCGCCTCGACGATCCAATCGCAGTCGGCCAGCAGTCCAAGATTGTCCTCGATATTGCCGACGGTAACGTGTCTGGCCGCCGCTTTGCTCATGAATGCAGCGGGGTCGGCCTTCAACAATTGCTCCAACGCCTTTTCGGCGATGGCATTGCGGTTGTCACCGTCCTTGGGAACGATGTCGAGCAGCACGACCGGGAAGCCTGCATTGGCCACATGGGCAGCAATGCCAGCCCCCATGACGCCGGCGCCGATGACGGCGACTTTCTTGATCTCGCCCATTAGATGGACTCCAGAATGGTCGCGATGCCCTGACCGCCGCCGATACATTGCGTCGCCAGCGCGTACTTGCCGCCGGTGCGGCGCAGCAGGCTGGCGGCCTTGCCAACGATGCGCGCGCCCGTCGCGCCCAAGGGATGGCCCAGCGCAATAGCGCCGCCATCGATATTGACGCGGTCGATCGGCAATTCCAAATCGCGGACACAGGCGATGGACTGGCTGGCAAACGCTTCGTTCAGTTCAATCACGTCAAGCGCCTGGGCATCGATCCCGGCGCGCGCCAGTGCCTTGCGGGTTGCTCCGATGGGGCCGATCCCCATGATTTCAGGATCGCATCCGCAAACCGCGATGCTCTTGATCGCGGCCAGAATGTCCAGGCCTTTGGCCTTGGCGTATTCTTCCGAACAGACCAGCACGGCCGAAGCGCCGTCGGTCATCCATGTTTCCTGCTGTGCCGACCATTTATACCGCCATCAATCAATGGGCCAAATCCCATCCGGTGGATTTGACATCGATCCGCTTTTGCATTTCCGGCGGTGCGCCGCTTCCTTCCGAGGTTCAAGAGGAATTTGAACGGTTGACCGGGTGCGGTCTGGTTGAGGGCTATGGTTTGACCGAGAGTTCGCCTGTGGCGACCTGCACTCCGGTGGGGGCCAATCGCGTCGGCTCGGCTGGCAAGGCACTGCCTGGGACGGCGATCGAGATACGCATGGTTGACGACCCCGCCATTGTCCTTGGGATTGGGGAAAAGGGCGAGGTTTGTATCAGGGGGCCTCAAGTCATGGCCGGATACTGGAACCGACCTGATGATTCCGCCGCCGTCATGATCGACGGCGCCCTGCGGACCGGCGACGTGGGTTACCTTGATGAAGACGGCTATCTCTATTTGGTGGATCGGATCAAGGATCTGATTTTGTGCAGCGGCTATAACGTCTATCCGCGCGTGATTGAAGAAGCGTTGTATCGCCATCCGGCGGTGGCCGAGGCGATTGTCATCGGCGTTCCCGATTCCTATCGCGGACAGGCGCCCAAGGCATTTGTTCGCTTGGCCGATGAGTCCACCGTTACCTCCGAAGACTTGAAGGCTTTTCTTGCCGACCAAATCTCACGCATCGAAATGCCGAAGAGCATAGAGATCCGGGCTGAATTGCCGAAAACAATGGTCGGCAAATTGTCTAAAAAAGCGCTGATCGATGAAGAGAGTAATAATTCACAAGAAAAAACTCCATAAGGCTTGTGGCGTTTTTGTTTATCTTGTCCGGTTTCATTTATAGTTTGGAGAAACGTCAATGAAGAAGATCGTCATCGCAGGTTATGCGCGTTCGCCGTTTACCTTGTCTAGAAAAGGGGGGCTGGCGTCGGTTCGTGCCGACGATATCGCCGGGCAAGTGGTCGCTGGTCTCGTGTCTCGGACCAAAGTCAATGCGAACGATATCGAGGATTTGATTCTGGGATGCGCGTTTCCCGAAGGTGAACAAGGTTTCAATCTGGCCAGACCGGTCAGCATGATCGCGGGCCTGCCGCAGGCTTTGGGCGCCATGACCGTCAATCGTTTCTGCGGTTCTTCCATGTCCTCCATCCATATTGCAGCCGGTGCTATCCAAATGGGGGCCGGAGACGCTTTCATCTGCGCGGGTGTCGAGAGCATGACGCGCGTGCCGATGATGGGGTTCAATCCTTTGCCCAATCCGGAACTGGCAGCGCGGGTGCCCGGCGCCTATATGGGGATGGGCGATACCGCCGAGAATGTCGCGAAACAATGGTCGATCAGCCGGGGCGAGCAGGAAGAATTCGCCGTCCGCTCTCACCAGCGCGCCACTGCCGCGCGCGCCGCTGGCCATTTCGACGCCGAGATCGTTCCGATCAACAGCCGCGCTGGCGTCGTCTCAGTGGATGGCTGCATCCGGCCAGAAACCACGTTGGAAACTCTGGGCGACCTGAAGCCTGTGTTCAACGCTGCAGGCGTGGTGACTGCTGGCACCTCGTCGCCCTTGGACGCTTGCGCCCTATGGTCTTCATCACCTGCTTCAGCTCAAAACGCGGCAGCAAGATTAACTCGCACCCCAAATGAATGCCCAGATTCATTGCCGCAGTCATGGCGAAGACATGGAATAGAGGCAGAGCGCACACCATCCCGCCTTTGGACACTGCGTCAGCGGGAATAATACTTCGAAGCTGATCGACGTTCGCGGTCAGGTTGGCATGGGTCAAAACCGCGCCTTTTGGCACGCCGGTCGTCCCGCCCGTATACTGCAACACCGCGATATCCTGGGTTGGATTGCAGACCTCTTCACGAAAACGGGTCCCGCTGCCAAGCAAGCGGCCAAACGACACATGGCGCAAATCTTCGGGAATATCGGCCAACTCGCTACGCTTGAGCACCGAATACATCATCCCCTTAAGTTTGGGCAGAATGTCGGTCATCGAACAGACGACGATACGGTCCAAACTGGTCTCGTCCAACATGGCCGCTACCTTCGGATAAATCTGCTTGAGATCCAAAGTCACCATGATTGATGTGCCTGAATCCAAGATCTGATTTTTCAGTTCCCGTTCGACATACAGCGGATTGTAGTTAACGACCGTGCCGCCAGCCTTCAAAATGGCATAATAACAAACGACAAAATAAGGAGTGTTCGGCAGACACAAGCCAACACGCACACCTTTGCGCACTCCCAAATGGCGGAACCCCGCAGCGGCGCGGCTCACCTGATCGCCAAGTTCTTTGTATGTCCAGGACCGGCCAAGAAAATCCATGGCCGGTGAATTGGTGTAATGGGCTACAGCTTCGTCCAGCAAGGCATAGACAGGCTTCACCAATATCTGGCGACTTTCCACCGACATGTCCTTTCCTTCCCCATCCCAGGCCTCGTGGCCCGTGTCCTTCATTTTTATTCGCGCTTCGGACGAGCCCTGCCCTGAACACCAAGCCAACCTAACAAAGTTCAGCATATTCAGCGCAAGAACATCATCGTTTACGTCGATAAGTTAACCTTAACGTAATATGCGGGTTTCGCGCTTGTCAAGATTCGTTTTACAGCAGCCGCAAGGGCCCGGAAAAAAGCCAAAAAATAACGACTGGGAAATGCAAGCTGCCACCATCAGGACCATATGGTGCCGAGTCCAATCCTGAACGTCATTATTAAGGGCAATCCCCCGCCCCCATTGACAGAACCGCCGTATGATGCTTACGTTATAGTTAACTAAATAACAATTACGTCAACTGCGACCAATATGCATTGAGAATGCGCAGAGACGCCAGGGTAGGGAAACAAAGCCAATGTCAAGTCGTAGTCCCACTTGTGAGGGGATCGGTCGACCGAACACGCGGTTTGCGTTCTTCGGCGGAAGCACCTCGTCAAATGCCATGTCCGGCCAAACTGCGACCGATCATTTAGGTGACCGCATCGACAAAACTGTTCATTTGCCAAGACGGATCAAACCCAGATATAGCTTGACGATAGCGTCATACACGACGATGTATTACAAGAGAGGGAGGGGCTGCTGTGCAAATTTCTTTCACAGAGGCGCTTTCCGCCCAAATGGGGAATCTTGTAGTGGACGACAAAATTTATTCGGTAAGTCAGTTAGCACGGGAACTTGGGGTTACCCCCCGCACCATCCGCTTTTACGAAGACAAAGGACTGATAACGCCTCAACGGGCAGGAAACACCCGTGTATACGCGCATCGCGATCGTGTGCGAATGATCTTGATTCTTCGTGGCAAGCGGATGGGCTTCAGTCTGAAAGAAGTCAAAGAGTTCTTGGACCTCTATGTGGTAGACCACACTCAAGTGGAACAAATGCAGCATCTGCTCAAAAAGGTTCGCAGCCGCATTTCATTACTCGAAGATCAGTTGCAAGCGGTGCAAACCAGCTTGGAAGAATTAAGAAGCATGGAGCGAATCAGCATCGAAGCCTTACACGCCAAAGGCATCTCAGCCTCTTAATCAACAAGAACTCCGTTCCGCTATATCCCTCCCCCACCAGTCTGCCAACAAAGCGTCTGGACAGACCTTTTGGGCCGTCCATTCAAATTTCGCACTCCCCGCACATCCTTCTGAATGCCCTGTTTACACCAGGAGAGCGACAGAATATCCGCGCGACACTCTGTTCCAAAGGAGGCGAAAATGCGAATTGGCACTAGAATTTCAGCGGGATTCGGAGTGGTCGTCGCCCTTTCCGCCATGGTGGGCATCGTTGGTTGGATCAGCTTGGATTCTGTGGTCTCCGCCGCCAACGCCACCACACGAATCAAAGACTTGGTGATGCTGGTTAAAACGATCCACACCGACATCACGCGATTTGGACAAGAAGACGATGACACGCTTGAAGCGCATATCCTGCAGGAACTCGACCAAGCCAAGGCTTTGCTCGACACGGTGATCGGCAGCATCGGCTTAGAAGAAAGCGACAAACAAGCCTCATTGGACGCGATGTCCAGTGTTTCCCATGCCTTTTCCGACTTGGCTACAGCCAAGCGCGGCAACGCAGAGTCGTTGGCAAGCATGATTCATTGGGATGAAGAGGTCACGGCTCAGGTGGATGACTTCCTCCGCCAACGGGGGGAATGGACATCATATCCGAATTTTAAGGATGAAGTTTTCGCCCTGCGCCTAAGCCTAGCCCCCCCCTTCACAGCGCGGAACAGTCTCTCGCTGCGGGAAAAGTGGCGGATGCCACTTACGACATCATGGAATCGTGGCGGAACTTTTACGCCAGCAGCCTCCGCCTGAAACAACTTGGGAATGAGCAGATCAACAAGAAAATCGACGTAATCGAAAACATGATTCACAGCTACAGGGTGGATTATGAAAAGATTCACGATACAGCTGAAAAACACCAACAGGCTGGAGAAGACATTGCCAAGTCGACAGCGCAACTTGAAGAGATACTGTCCCGCGTTACACAACGTGAAACAGAAGATATGACCA
>CAIYCT010000107.1 GCA_903924765.1 uncultured Rhodospirillaceae bacterium
CGAATATCACCTGTTTCTATTTCACCCGAAGCAGCGTCCATTTTTAGCCCCGAAAATAATCGCTATCACACTGATTCTTATAGCAGAATTACGCTATTTCGTCACGGAAACCTTGGGTCATATGGGAAATCCGGGATAACTGTAACCGGCAGCAGCCAGACGGCGACGCATACTGATGGATTGCACCAACACCCATTCACCCAGTCGGGTGATAATACCGGTTTCCTCAGCAATTGGGATGAACTGCGACGGCGAAACCACATCGCCGTCGGCTCGTTGCCAACGTACCAACGCCTCGACTCCAACCACGCGACCCGTGGTAAGGTCGATCTGCGGCTGGAAAAGCAAGAAAAAGCCGTCATGCTCAATCGCATAGCGCAGACCATCCTCAATCAGTTTGCGGGCTTGAAGATACTCGCCCACCTCCGGAGTGAAGATTTCGACTCGATTGCGCCCCCGGTCCTTCGCCGTGTACATAGCGGTATCGGCGCTCCGCATCAGGTCAACGACGGTCGTTCCATCTTGGGGATAAAGCGCGACACCGATCGAACTGGTCGTCTGGATTTCATTGCCGCTGACTTGTAGGGGCTTCGCCACCGCCTCGCAAACCGCGTCGGCCACACGGAGGCAGCCTTCAGGCGATGTGTCTGTAATGACCAGTATAAATTCATCGCCGCCGATACGGGCCACTGTGTCGTGGTCGCGGACGCACGACAGAATGCGTTCGCCCATGGCGTGCAGCACCTCGTCCCCGACTGTATGGCCTAAGGTGTCGTTGATCATCTTGAAACGATCGAAATCAACGAACAGAAGCCCGATCTTAGAACAGTCACGGTTTGCCTTGGCGATGGCATTTTCCAGGCGATTTTGCATTAACGCGCGATTGGCCAAGCCGGTTACCGGGTCATAGAAGGCCAATTGCACGATGCGCGCTTCGGTCGACTTCTTAATTGTCATGTCGCTTAGGATGGCGATGTAATTCTCGGGGTTTCCCGTCACGCCGCCCACCCTCGAAATGGTCAACCATTCGGGAAATACCTCGCCGTTCTTGCGGCGGTTCCATATCTCGCCCGACCAATGACCGTTGGCCGACAGACAGGCCCACATGTCGGAGTAGAAGTCCTTCGTATGGCGACCGGATGAGAGAAAAGATGGATCTCGCCCCACCACTTCATCGGAGAAATACCCTGTAATTTGTTCGAATGCCTTGTTAACCGAGATGATTTTGTTGGCGCTATCAGTGATCAGGATTCCTTCCTCGCTATTGGCGAAGACGGCGGCGGCAACCTCCAGATCGCGGTTCGTTTCTCCTAATTCTTGTATAGTTTTATTCAATGCCACTTGTGCTCCATCGCGCTGTTTCAGCAACAGAACGGAAGCTCGGTTGACAACCACGAGGTAAGCCGCCGCGCTAGCCGCAAGGAGCAGAAGCACGGTTAAAGTGCCCATCAGGACGGTGGAGTATTTGTCGATCACGTCGTGCAGATCGAATTCATCCATCCGCCCTGGATGAACCCGCAGACGCAACATGACGGCTTCGACCTGGGAATAATCGCCCGGGGGAGAAAAGCCGTAAAATCCCGCAGCCTGCGTGACGGGGTCCCCAGGCTCCAAGGAAAGCATAGCTAGACTGACAGCTTTAACCAAGGTTTCCGGCGTCTTGCTGTCGCTGCAAAAGGGCCATTCTGGATAAAGAGACGTGGACAGGATTTGGGGATAATCACCTTTTGGCCGTTGGTTGATGATTTTAATGTCGGACAGATTAAGCTTGCCATCCGCAGCCATGCCCTCCAGCACTCCTGTGCGCACAAAGGCCGCATCGACGGTGCGGTCCATTAGGGCCTGAACCGAGCGGTCGTGGGGCATGCCGAGATAGCTTACCTTGGGAAAGGGGACGCCCTGACGCCGCATCTCCCAAAGCTGCATTAAGTTGCCCCCCAAAGATTGTTCCGAGGGAGAAGCGACCGATCGCCCGGCCAGATCCTCCAATCGATTGATGTCGGACCGGTCCGCGCGGGTGACGATGACGCCGCCGAAACTGTTCACCGGATGGCCGTTTATCTGAGAGCCCGTCCGGAAGGTTCTTGAATCGGATGAATCACTTATGATTCTATCGTCCCCACGGCAACAAATGGGGGCGATATGTGGACGGCAGAGAATAGACAGGTCTATGAACGGCCTGGGCAACGGTACCCAAGTGATC
>CAIYCT010000108.1 GCA_903924765.1 uncultured Rhodospirillaceae bacterium
TCCGGAATCGGAGGGCGACATAATCCCGGAATGCCGGGCGACATGATCCCGGAATCAGTGGGCGAGATCATTCCGGAATGGGTGGGCGACATGGACCGGAATCAGCAATTCCCCACTTCGACGGGAAATTAAAGATGAAAGACATTCGTAGCCTCACCCAAACCCATATCGATGAATATCTCGAAGAACGGAAAGCATATTGGGTCACTGGTGCTGGTGCAGCCTTAACCCAAACATATCTCCGTAAAGGGCGTAAGGTCGTCACCAAGAACAAGCCCAAGGGTGAATTATGCGAGAACACAAGGAATCGGGAAAGCACTCCACTTCGCCAGATTATTCAATTGGCGAAGAAAGACGGTTTAATCGATGCCAATGCCCAACTCGATGTTGAATGGCTCAAATCGGAAAGCGAACCTCGTCCCGACTTCAGTCTTCGCCAAGCAGATAAGATTTGTCGTTTGGCGAAAGAACGGATGTTGATTGGAAATTTATCATTCCAACGCGACAGAACGATGTTGTGTGCTTACATCCACCTCCTCCGCCATACAGGTATGCGTCCAGGTGAATTGATTAGTTTGGAATGGCGTGATGTTGATTTAACAAACCGCTTATTGATTATACGAGGCAGAAAGGGGGGTAGAAAGACTGGCTCCCGTGTTGTCCCCCTTCTTTACGATGAACCCATAACCGTGCTCAAGGAAATGCAGAATAGACGCATCGCCGAATTGGATGGTGCGTCCATCAACGAGAATGATCCAATCTTTATCAAGAAGGATGGAACGCGGATTGATAGTTTCAAGACCAGTTTCAACACCTTGTTAAGGGCGTGTGAATTCGAGCATCCATCCGGCAAACACGATTATAGCCAATATTCTTTCCGCCATACCTACGTCACCCAAATCGCCAAGTTGGGATTAACCTGCTCCCTTTTTTTTGCTGCAGACGCTTGCTGCTTCAATTTTTTGGATTGCTGGGATTTCAAATCAGATTGCTTTTTAAGATTTGCAGACAAGGTGTTTGCAGGTGTTTCTTCGCCAATAATTTCAATAAATCGCATTTGATTTCCCCTTCAACATATCGTCCTGCAGTTATTTATAAATGACTGGACTGCTCGCATTGGGAGAGTTAGTCGTCCAATAACTTAAATGTTTTGGAGGTCATTAAATGTCTCTTTCTGAATTGAAGTTCAGCACCGAAAAGCGTCCCACCCCTGCTTTCCGTGCCAGTCCTGTGGAAAAAGCGAGGGCTGCTGTTCTTGCCAGCATCGAAGTCCAACGATTGATTGTTGCCAGCGAGAAATCTGGATCAACACATAACTTGACCAAGACGGTTAAGTCAGTTGATGCCGAAGGAAATACGATTACCAGCACCGTCAATCGGAAACCGCGTCGTTGGTTTTGGAAAAACCCCCAAGGCATTTACATCGTTGAATTGCTGTTCTCGAACCAACCCGTTGTCATTGCCAATGGAAAGACTGCCGTCGAAGCCGGAACTTTGGAAGGTGTGGAAAAAACACTAAATATTCTTGCCGAAGCCACTGCGAAGGGCGAATTCGACCAAGCATTTGCCAGCATCAAATCCAAGCGGAAGCCCCGCAAGAAAGCCGCTTAATGTCTGGTTTTAATTCCCACCGTTATCCAGAAAATTCTGAATGACGGTGGGGAAAGGATACGATTATGAATAACCAAGTCGCCATTCACACCGCATATGATGGGACACTGACATTCAAGAATCCCCTTAACAATAAGGTTCTTGGGTATGCTGGATGGGCAGGATTTATTGCCAGTATCGTCCATTCACAAGGTTGGAAAGCGTTTGGTTCACCATCACAACAAGGTGGCTACTTCATTGCTATGCCAGCACCACATACGCCGGAGGAATTGCCAATTGATCCCGGCTTTGATGGTTGGCACAAGATAGAGTTAGACGAACTGCTGGATTTCGTTGACGGTGATGAATCTGCTGTTCATTAAACCCATCTATTATACAGCATCCAGCCATACACAGTCCAAATTAAAGCCTTGCATTTCCACTGTAATATCAGATACTTACCATACACAGGCGATACACACTCGGAAATTGAATATGAAAATACCATTATAAATCAACGGAATACGCAACTATAACGAGCATTCGTAAAGCCAAGGTCGGGAGTTCGAGTCTCTCCGTCGGCACCATTCGGGCATAATTCCCTCAAGCAATACAGCTCTAATCACCGTCGCAGTTTAAGTTTGCGGGGGTATTACATCTTTTAGTCAATGTCTCTTCCATCTTAGTCTAACTTCTTGTAATCGCGAAATTGGACTATTATGTGACAAAAGAAGCAAGAGGGTGACGACAAAGTCCCGAACGGGGAGTAAATGAGGAGGGTCAAGAGTTTCCCCTCATTCTTATCGTTGCAAATTGATAAGACGCCATGCCCACCAACGAGGGGCCTATGAAATTTTCAGATTTGATAGCGGTCAGCGAACTTCAAGCCCTGTGTGAAAGCTTTACCGCTTTCACCGGCGCGGTCACAGCCGTGCTCGATTTGGACGGCAATATTTTGGTGGCGACGGGATGGCAGGACGTCTGCACTCAGTTTCATCGCGTCCATCCGGCCACCTCGCAACGGTGCTTGGAAAGCGACACAATCTTGGCCGGGCAGTTGAGCCACGGAGAAAAATACACGGTCTATAAGTGCAAGAATGGTTTGGTCGACGTCGCCGTGCCCATCGTCATCTGCGGCGAGCATGTGGGGAATTTCTTCACCGGACAGTTTTTCTTTGAAAAACCGGATTTACAGCATTTCTTGCGTCAGGCGGAAGAGTTCGGGTTCGATCAGCAAGCCTATTTGGATGCTATCAACAAGGCTCCGATCTTCACCGAAGACAATATGCGGTCGATGATGGATTTTTTCACAAGGCTTGCCCATCTGATCGGCGATATGGGTATGGCTCGGGCCAATCAGGAGCAGGCCAATCAGGATCTCCGTCACTCCAAGACTTTGTTGCAAACCATCATCGATACGGCCCCCATGCGGGTGTTTTGGAAAGATCTGGACCTGCGTTATATCGGCTGTAATCCCGCCTTCGCCAAGGATGCCGGCCAATCCAGTCCCGCCGAAATTATCGGCAAAGACGATTTCCAGTTGTCATGGTCCGATAAGGCGAAGCAATTTCGCGCCGATGACAGGAAGGTCATGGAAAGCGGCCAGCCGAAATTGTATTACGACGAAGAGATCACTACCCATGACGGGTTGATTTCGTGGGTTCGCACGTCGAAGATTCCGCTCACCGACGGGTCCAACGCCATCATCGGCGTTCTGGGGATCTATGAGGACATCACCGCCAGCAAGCAAGCCGAGATCGATTTGCGGGTCGCTGCCATCGCCATGGAATCCCAGGAAGGCACCATCATCAGCGATGCCGACGGACTTATTCTTCGGGTCAATCAATCCTTCGCCGCCATTACCGGCTATTTGGCCGACGAAGTGGTGGGGCAGTCGGTGGGTCTATTCAAATCTCCCTGTAACGACGATGGGTTTTATGGCGCCATTTGGGACAGTGTGCGCCTGACCGGCATATGGAAAGGCGAATTGTTCATTCTGCGCAAGAATGGCCAATCCTTTCCGGCCTGGCTTAACATCACCGCTGTTAAGGGCGCTGATGGCAAGGTGACCCATTATGTGGCGACATTCAGCGATATTACGCAGCATAAAGCTGCGGAAGATCAGATCAAACTGTTGGCGTTTTACGATCCGCTGACATTGCCGCCCAATCGACGGCTGTTGACTGACCGGCTGAATCAAGCGCTGGCTGCCAGCGGACGGAGCGGCCGCGAAGGGGCTTTGATCTTCATCGATCTGGATAATTTCAAGACCATGAACGATTCTCAAGGCCACGGAATGGGAGACCGTCTGCTGCAAGAGGTGGGGCGGCGGCTGAACGAAAGCTTCCGCGACGCCGATACGGTGGCCAGACTTGGCGGCGACGAGTTCGTGGTGGTGTTGACCGACCTGAACGCCAGTCCCAAGGAAGCCGCCGCGCAAGCGGAAGCCATCGGCCAAAAGATCCTGTCTTTGTTGGGTGAAACCCATATCATCGCGGGTCAGGAATTCCGGTGTACTCCCAGCATCGGTATTACCTTGTTCGGCAATCCGTGCGGCAGTTTCGACGAACTGATGAAGCAGGCGGATATCGCCATGTATCAAGCCAAGGCCGGCGGCCGCAACACCTTGCGCTTTTTCGACCCTCAACTTCAGGCGACCATTAAAAACCGCGCAGCCTTGGAATCCGAATTGATCATCGCCATTCAGGAAGATCAGCTGGCGTTGTTCTATCAGCCGCAAGTGGATGGAATTGACCGCTTGATTGGCGCCGAGGCCTTGGTGCGGTGGATACATCCTCGGCGCGGTTTGATCTCTCCCACTGAATTCATCCCGTTGGCCGAGGAAACGGGGCTAATCTTGCCATTGGGAAAGTGGGTGCTGGAAACCGCATGCCGCCAGATTGCCGCCTGGGCCGGGCACTCCGAGACATCGGACATCATGGTCGCCGTCAATGTAAGCGCTCGGCAGTTCACGCAAGCCAATTTCGTCGATTGGGTCCTGTCTGTGGTCGAGCGCACCGAAGCCAATCCGCGCAGACTGAAACTGGAACTGACCGAAAGCATGTTGCTGGACAATGTGGAAGACATCATCGTTAAGATGTCGGCCTTGAAAGCGTGCGGCATCGGTTTCGCCTTGGACGATTTCGGCACCGGTTATTCTTCGCTGGCCTATCTGAAGCGTCTGCCCTTGGACCAATTGAAGATCGACCAATCATTTACCCGTGACATGCTGACCGATCCCAACGACGCCGCCATCGCCAGCACCATTGTCACCCTTGGACATTCCTTGGGCTTAACCGTCATCGCCGAGGGCGTCGAAACCAAAGGCCAACAGGACTTTCTATCCAGCGCCGGTTGTCATTCCTATCAAGGCTTCTTCTTTGGCCGCCCAACGCCAGCGCAGGATTTCTCCAGCCTGTGCCGAGACAGGGCCAAAATCAAAAGTGTTTATGTGCCGATTCGGGAATAGCCCCCGTAACGATTCCATTGGCAAGCCGGGCAACATCCTGCATACACGGACGATCTTAAAGCCCATCGGCGAGTTCCCCCAGATGCTTTATCTTCTTATCCTGCCCGTTGCCTATGTGATTTGCTTGCTGATCATGCAGGCCACCGCCACGCCGTACTGGCTGTGGACCAACATCGATCCCAGTTATTTTTATTTGCTGAACGGGTTGGAGATGGCCTTGGGGCAAGCGCCCGCCGATTTTCATCATCCCGGCACTACCACGCAGTTGATCGCCGGACTTGTGATGCGATTGGCCCATCCGCTGCTGTCGTCAGACCATCTGATCGATACGGTGTTGTCCGATCCCGAACGATCCTTGTTGCTGATCGCTCGGGTGGATGATGGGCTGATCGCGTTGTCCATGCTGTGGGCCGGATTCGAGGCCCGGAGACTCTTTCAGGGACTGACCGTTCCGGCGCTGCTGATACAAGCGACGCCATTTTTATCCACGGTCATGCTGATCAACGCCTATCCGGTCAAGCCCGAGGCCACCTTGGTGATGGCCGGGTCTATCCTAAGCGCGCTGATGTGTCGGATGATGGCCCAACCGGGCTCTAAAATCGCCGCTGGCTTGGGGGCGGTGGTGGGCTTTGCCATGGTCACCAAGATTCATGCTTTGACCCTGTTCGCCGTTCCGGTGTTCCTCTTGCGCGGACGCGACCGTCTCATTTACGCCGCCGCCGCCGGTTTGGCGGTGCTGGTGTTCGCCGCGCCGATCTTCGGCAAGTTGGGCGACATGCATCGCTGGTTTATGGGCATGGCCACCCATAACGGCCCCTATGGCGCGGGCGAAGCCGGGTTGCTGCCCGACCATTACGGGATCAATCTGCTCAAGCAATTGCGCCGCCCGATCTTCTCGCTTCCTTTGGTCTTGGGTCTGTTTACGCTGTGGAAGCGGCGCGGGGCGTTTACTCCGACCGAGCTGCCCATGGCGCGAGCGCTGGCGGGCGTGTTGCTGGCCCAGGTCTTTCACCTGCTGTTGGTGGCTAAGAATCCGCTATCCTATTACCAAATCCCGGCTTTTCTGACCATGGGCCTCAGCGCCGCTTTGGCTCTGACCTTGCTGCGCCCCTCACTGTCCATCGCCGAGACGACGTGGCGCAAGGGACTGGCTGTCATCGCCGTGGCGTTGGTCGTGACTCAATCCCTGTCCATTTCGGACGCCATTCACAATCGGACGCGGGAAAAGAAAACCTCGCAGGCCATGGATATGAGCGCGTTCGCCGCCTGCACCAAGGTCAATTTCGACTTCGCCAGCGACCGGACCTTCGCCTTGATGCTGGGCAATTGGATGGCCGATTGGCGCTTTAAACCGTGGCTATCCACCCATCTGCCCGCCGACACTTTGATGTGGGTACCCGCCAACGGCCTGCCGCAGCAATGGGACGAAACACAAATCCCGTGGCCGGAGGTGGTCGCTCGTTCGTCCTGCACCGTGCTGCGCGGCGCATGGGGCAAGGCCGCCCGCGCCGAGATGGCCGAAAAACTGCCCGGCGTGCCGTTCAACGCCTGCACCAATGGCGACGAATGGGTGTTGTCCACCGGCATCGACTGCGGCAGCGCTTTTCCCGGCATCGATTCAACGCCGAAATCCTAGTTATGCCCGATCTGTCGCTGGAACAATCGGCGGGTGGCGTGGTGGTCGGCATTGACGAGGTCGGGCGCGGGCCGCTGGCCGGTCCTGTCATTGCCTGCGCGGTGATTTTGGATCAAAACCATTTGCCTGCCCGATTGTTGGAGACGTTGGACGATTCCAAGAAACTGTCCGCCAAACTGCGCCGCGAATTGCAGGAAATACTGATCTCCTGCGCCGTGATCGGCTTGGGCCGGGCCGAGGTCCATGAAATCGACCAGATCAACATTCTCAACGCCACTTTGCTGGCCATGAGCCGCGCCTACGACGCTTTGGGCAAACGCGCCGATCTGGCGTTGGTGGATGGCAACCGCGCGCCCAAACTGCCCTGCGCCGTGCAAACGGTGGTCAAGGGCGACGGTATCAGCCTGTCCATCGCCGCCGCCTCGGTGGTGGCGAAAGTGGCCCGCGACGCGGAAATGACTCAACTCGCCCAGCTCTTTCCTGGCTATGGTTGGGAACGCAATGCGGGCTACGGCACCGCCGATCATATGGCGGCCTTGCAGCGTCTTGGCCCCACCCCCCACCACCGCAAAAGCTTCGCGCCGGTGCGGGCGCTTATTTCCTAGCCCTCGCCGGGCGCAGGCGTCCGCCTGCTTGGCCGCAGCCTCAATGGCCGCTTGAACGCCAACACCTTCAATCAAGATGTTGGCGTTATACGATCTTTAAGAATCAACAGGTTATAGAACGATCTTCACTTTAGGTTATGAAGATCGTCCATGACTCTGCCCATCGACACCATTTTAGCCGGCTATTGCATCGCCCATATGAACGCTCTGCCCGCCAAATCGGTGGATTTGGTGTTCGCCGATCCGCCCTATAACTTGCAGTTGGGTGGCGAGTTGCTGCGCCCCAACAACTCCCGAGTGGACGGCGTTGACGAGGATTGGGACCGCTTTCAAAACTTCGCCTCGTACGATCACTTCACCCGCGAATGGCTGACCGCCGCGCGCCGAATCTTGAAGGATGACGGCGGATTGTGGGTGATCGGCAGCTATCACAATATTTTCCGAGTCGGGGCGATCTTGCAGGATTTGGGCTTCTGGGTGCTGAACGACATCGTCTGGCGCAAGTCCAATCCCATGCCCAACTTCAAAGGGACCCGCTTCACCAATGCGCACGAGACCTTGATCTGGTGTTCGAAATCCGAGAAGGCCAAATACACCTTCAATTACGATTCGCTCAAAACTCTGAATGATGATCTCCAGATGCGCAGCGATTGGGTCCTGCCCATTTGCACAGGCGGCGAACGGCTGAAGTCAGACGGCAAGAAAACCCATCCCACCCAGAAGCCGGAATCCCTGCTGTACCGTATCATGATGGCTACCACGCGCCCCGGCGAGGTCGTGTTGGACCCGTTCTTCGGCACCGGCACCACCGGCGCGGTGGCCCGCAAATTGGGTCGTCATTTTATCGGCATCGAACAAGATCCCGATTACCGCGTAGCAGCCCAAGCTCGTATCGATTTGGTCAAACATTTGGCCGATATGTCGTTGCTGACGCAACCGCAAAAACGCAGCGAGCCGCGCATCCCCTTTGGCCTGGTGCTGGAACGCGGCTTGTTGCAACCCGGAACTATGCTGTGGGGCGGCCCGCGCCGCGCCCACAACGCCAAAATCCGCGCCGACGGAACGCTGGTCACCGCCGACCATCGCGGCTCGATCCACCGAGTCGGTGCCCTGGTCCAAGGCGCCCCCGCCTGCAACGGCTGGACCTTCTGGCACTTCCAAGACCAAGAGGAATACTTGCCGCTGGACGTGTTGCGGCAGAAAATTCGGGCGGAGCTGCATTAGGGGTGGGAAGAGTGCCCTGATGGCCGTCCTTAACGGGGTACGATAAAATCTACCCGTTATCTTTCAGTACAGTCCCGGCTAGATAGAGCGAACCGCAGATCAGGATGCGCGACGGGGGCAGGTCGCTGGAAATGTAATCGCGCACGCCCGCTTCGACACTGTCCATCCCGACCGCATGGGCCAGGCCGCAGACGGCGGCGTGGGTGGCGATGGACTCGCCTGACAGGGCGTTGTGCTCGCCTTGGATGGTGACGCCGCGTAAAGCGCGAAAGCGCGGGGCCAGATGGGCCAGAACGCCATCCAAATCCTTGGTGCCCAACATGCCCATGATCGCCACGGTGGGGCGGTCGGACCAGGTGTCCAGGAACCGCGCCACGGCTTGCGCGCCGTGGGGATTGTGGCTGCCGTCCAACCACAGCTCCCATCCATGCGGCAGCAAATCCACCAGCGGACCCGTGCGCAGGCGTTGCAAGCGGGCAGGCCAATCCACGGCGGCCAGGCCGGCCACCACAGCCTCGATGGATAAATCGGGATAGATTTGTTCCAGCGCCGCCAAAGCGAACCCGGCATTGTGGCGCTGAAATTCACCCGGTAAACACGGCGGTGGCAAGGACAAGGTGGACTGAGCGCCCAGGAACACCATCTGGTCTTGTTCGCCCTGCTCCATATGGAAGTCGCGGCCCTCGACGATCAGCGGCGCGCCCAAAGCAACGGCGCGGTCGGCGATCACGCTCATGACCTCGCGCTCTTGCGCCGCCACTACGCAGGGAACGCCTTGTTTGATGATCCCCGCTTTCTCGGTGGCGATGGCGGTCAAGGTGTCGCCCAGGAATTGCTGATGGTCCAGACCGATGGGGGTGATAATGGTGATGGCCGGTTTGTCGATGACGTTGGTGGCGTCCAACCGTCCGCCCAATCCGGTTTCCAGGATGCAAAAATCGGCGGGCTCGCGGGCGAAGGCCAGAAGCGCGGCCGCCGTGGTGATTTCAAAGAAGGTGATGGGATCGGCGCCGTTGGCCTGCTCGGCTTCGACCAGCAGCGCCGTCAGCTCGCTGTCATCCAAAATCCGGCCCGCCACCCGCACCCGCTCGGCGAAGCGGACCAGATGGGGCGAGGTATAAACATGAACCCGCTTGCCCGCGGCCTCCAAGATCGCTCGCAGCGTCGCCACGGTCGAACCTTTGCCGTTGGTCCCGGCCACATGGATGACCGGCGGCAGATTTAGCTCGGGATGGCCCAATCGTTCCAGCAAACGCCACACGCGCCCCAAGGAAAGGTCAATGACCTTTGGGTGCAACCGCGACAAGCGTTCAAGAACGGAATCGATCATTACTCATCATCGTCGACATAAATGTCGGGAACGTCCACAGCCATGGGAACCAAATCGCCAGCCGGTCCGCGATGGCGCAGCAGCGACACCAGTCGGGCCAAGGTCTGGCGCAAATCCTTGCGATGCACGACCATGTCGATCATGCCTTTTTCCAACAGGTATTCGGCCTTCTGGAAGCCCTCGGGCAATTTTTCGCGAATGGTGTTCTCGATCACGCGGGCTCCGGCGAAGCCGATCACCGCGCCCGGTTCGGCGATGGCGATGTCCCCCAACATGGCGAAACTGGCGGAAACGCCGCCGGTGGTGGGATCGGTCAGTAGCACGATGTAAGGCAGGCGCTTTTCCTTGACCTTGTCCACCGCCACGGTGGTGCGGGCCATTTGCATCAGGGACAGAATTCCCTCTTGCATGCGCGCTCCGCCCGAGGCCGGAATCACGATCAACGGCGCGTCTTGCAGCACCGCCAGTTCGGCGGCGGCGACCACGCCTTCGCCCACGGCAACGCCCATGGAGCCGCCTTGAAATTCGAAGTTAAACGCTGCAACCACCACATTGTTGCTGCCGATGCGGCCATGGGCGACGACGATGGCGTCATGCTCGCCGGTTTTGACGCGGGCGTCTTTCAGCCGATCCACATAGCGCTTTTGGTCGCGGAACTTAAGTGGGTCGTCCAGGGTCTTGGGCAATTCAATGCGCTGGTATTTGCCGTCGTCGAATAGCATTCCCAGCCGCTTGGTCACCGACAGACGCAGATGGTGGCCGCAATGTTGGCATACATGCAGGTCGCGCTCCAGATCCCGATGGAAGACCATGTGTCCGCACGCCGGGCATTTGCTCCACAGATTGTCCGGAATTTCCTTGGGACGGACCAAAGCCTGCAATTTGGGGCGCACATAGTTGGTCAGCCAATTCATGCCTTATTTCCTTGCATCTTTAATGCCGCTGGCGATATCTCGGACCAGGGCCAAGGCCACGATGGAATCGCCCTTGGCCAGCATATCGACGATGACCGAACCGATCACCACGCCGTCGGCGAAGCGAGCCAATTCGGCGGCTTGCTCGCGCGAGCGGATGCCGAAGCCGACGCAAATGGGCAGCTCGGTATGGCGGCGGATGCGCGCGACGGCTTCGCCCACATCGGTGGTGGTGGCGGTCTTGGTGCCGGTGATGCCCGCGATGGAGACGTAGTAGACGAAGCCCGATGCCTTTTCCACGATCGTCGGCAGACGGGCGTCATCGCTGGTGGGGGTGGCCAGAAAGATGAAATCGATATCGTTGGCTTTGGCGTGGGGCAGCAGTTCATCCACTTCCTCGGGCGGCAGATCGACGATGATCAGACCGTCGACCCCCGCTTCGGCGGCGTCCTTGCAGAATTTCTCGACGCCCCAAGAATAAATCGGGTTGAAATAGCCCATCAGCACCATGGGGGTGTTCTGGTCGGTTTTGCGAAAGGCCTTGACCATTTCCAGGCAGGACTTGACCGAACCGCCCGAGGCCAAGGCGCGCAAGGCAGATGCCTGAATGGCCGGTCCGTCGGCCATGGGATCGGTGAAAGGCATGCCCAATTCGATTATGTCGGCGCCCGCGCCGGGCAGACCGTTCAGCACCGTTTGCGCGGTGGCTTGGTTGGGATCGCACGCCATCATATAGGTTACCAGGGCGGCGCGATTCTGCGCCTTCAATTCGCTTAAACGCTTCGCAAGACGAGACATATCAGAGGCTCCCCAATCCCAAATTCGCCGCAACCGTGTTGACGTCCTTGTCGCCGCGACCGGACATGTTGATCACCAGGATGTGATCCTTGGGCAAATCCTTGGCGATGATTTCGGCATGGGCCAAAGCATGGCTGGATTCCAAGGCGGGGATAATGCCTTCCAACTTGGTACAGGTCTGGAACGAGGCCAAGGCTTGATCGTCGGTCACCGAGACATACTGAACCCGGCCACTTTCATGCAGCCAAGAATGCTCGGGCCCGATGCCAGGATAATCGAGACCGGCCGAGATAGAATGGGCCTCGACGATCTGCCCGTCGATGTTTTGCAAAAGATAGGTGCGGTTGCCGTGCAGCACGCCGGGACGGCCGCCGGTCAGCGAAGCGGCGTGCTTGCCGGTTTCGATGCCGTACCCAGCGGCTTCCACGCCGATGATTTTCACAGAAGGTTCGTCCAGGAAGGGATGGAACATACCCATGGCATTGGAGCCGCCGCCGATACAGGCGACCAGGGTATCGGGCAAACGGCCCTCCAGCTCTTGGCATTGCGCCCGCACTTCCTCGCCGATCACGGTTTGGAAATCGCGCACCATGGCGGGGAAGGGATGGGGACCGGCCACGGTGCCGATCAGATAATACGTGGATTCCACGTTTGCCACCCAATCGCGCAGGGCGTCGTTCATGGCGTCTTTCAACGTCGCCGCGCCTGACACCACGGGGCGGACTTCAGCGCCCAACAGCTTCATGCGGATGACGTTGGGGGCCTGACGGGCGATGTCGGTCGAGCCCATATAAATCACGCAATCCAGCCCCATCAAGGCGCAGACGGTGGCGGTGGCGACGCCGTGCTGACCCGCGCCGGTCTCGGCGATAATGCGTTTCTTGCCCATGCGCTTGGCCACCAGGATTTGGCCGATGCAATTGTTGATCTTGTGCGCGCCGGTATGGTTGAGGTCCTCGCGCTTCAAATAGATCTTGGCGCCGCCCCAGGCTTCAGTCAGGCGGCTGGCGAAATACAGCGGATTGGGCCGCCCCACATAATGGCGCAGCAGCGAGCGGAATTCGGTTTGAAAGGCGGGGTCGTTCTTGGCGTCGTTATACGCCTTCTCGACACTCAAGATCAGCGGCATCAAGGTCTCGGCCACATACCGCCCGCCGAAAATGCCGAAATGGCCCCGCTCGTCCGGGCCAGACCGAAAAGAATTCTGTTTACTCATCATTCACCGCCGCATACTGGGCCGCCACCGGGGCCAAACTTTTAAAGTGCGCCATAAAACACCAAGTAGAGGGCAAACTTCAACCGCCCTTCGCAGCTTTTATGAAAGCGCGTATTTTTGCCGGGTCTTTTTGCCCTGGCTGGGACTCCACCCCGGACGACACATCCACCGCCTTGGCCTTGGAAATCTTGACCGCCTCGGCTACGTTGGAGGCGTCCAACCCGCCCGCCAACATCCAGGGCAAGGAAAATTTACGGTTTCTCAGCAATGACCAGTCGAAGCTGAGCGCGTTGCCTCCGGGCAGCAGCGCGTCTTTGGGCGGCTTGGTGTCGAACAGCAGCCGGTCGGCCACATCCTGATAAGCCTCGACCAACTGAAAATCCTCGGCGGTTTCGATAGAAATAGCCTTCATAACCGGCAATCCGTATTCCAATCGCAGGAACTCGATCCGTTCGGGACTTTCTTTGCCATGGCATTGGATGATGTCCAAGCGCAGATGGCGCAACACCCGTTCATAGGCGGCATCGTCCGCATCCACGAACAAACCGACCACAGCCATGCCGTCGGGGACGACATCGGCCAACTCGGCGGCCAGATCCGGTTCGATGACGCGAGGAGATGGGGGGTAGAAGACAAATCCGACCATGTCGGCTCCGCCGTCAATGGCGGCCTCAAGGGCGTCCAGGTCGGTGATTCCGCAAATTTTGACAGCGACGCTCACGACGCAATATCCTTAAGAATGGCTCGCGCCGCCGTGACCGGATCGGGATCTTGCGTGATCGGGCGTCCGATTACCAGAATGTCGGCTCCGGCGGCCAAGGCTTGTTGGGGCGTCATTACCCGTTTTTGGTCGCCCACGTCGCTTCCCGCTGGACGTATGCCCGGCACCACCAGCAGCGGTTTGGCCCCCAGTTCGGCGCGGATGGCCGCGACCTCAAGAGGCGAACAGACCAGACCATCGGCCCCAGCTTCCATAGCCATGCGGGCCAGGGATAACACTTGATCCTGCACTGATCGGACAACGCCCATTTGGGTCAAGGCGGCCTGATCCAAGCTGGTCAGAATGGTCACAGCCACCACCCGTGGCGGTGTGACTCCCAATTTTTCCGCTTGTTCTTTGGCAGCCTCCGCCGCCGCCCGGATCATGTCCACCCCGCCCGAGGCGTGGATGGTGACGATGTGGGGTTGCAAGCGCACCAAAGCGCGCATGGCTCCGGCCACCGTGTTGGGAATATCGTGTAGCTTGAGATCGATGAACAAAGGCAGGGTGTCGGGTGAAACTTGGCGAATGCCGTCAGGGCCATTGGCGGTAAAAAATTCCAGCCCCAGCTTGATGCCGCCTACGGAACCGGTCAGATCCTTGGCCAAAGCACGAGCCTGCGCCACCTCGGTGGTGTCGATGGAGACGAAAATGGGATTGGTCATCGCCGGCTCCGCCCGCCTGCGGAGCGGCCAATCGCCGACAAAATCGCCGCTGCCGCGCCCACGAAGACCCCAAGCAGGAGAGCAATCAGCACAGCCAGATAAACCGGCACGTCAAGGCTGCCTGGCAGCGGCCACAATTCAAGTTGAACGACGGAGCGATTTGAGACGGCGAACCAAGCGATCAAAAGAGCGAGCGGAATGCCGACCAGCCAACTGGGGAATCGGAACACCGACGTCAATCCGAGGATTGGCCGTTAAGCCGCTGGCGCAGTTGCTTGCCGGTCTTGAAGAAAGGAATGGCTTTGCCTTGCACGTCAACCGCTTCGCCGGTGCGCGGATTGCGGCCCA
>CAIYCT010000109.1 GCA_903924765.1 uncultured Rhodospirillaceae bacterium
AAAATCGAGAATATGTTCGGGAAACTCAAAGATTGGCGGCGTATCCACACCCGCTATGACCGATGCGCCCACACCTTCATGTCAGCAATCGCTATCGCCGCTACTGTCATCTTCTGGATCAATCAATGTGTCCTGAGCCTAGTGGAGTTTTAAAATCGAGGGGCAGCATACCCATTTCAAAATTCGTCAGTAGTCTCACCGCGCGCACTACAGACGGCAAAGCTACCCGACATAATGTCCGCTTTAGGATGCTGTGATATTATCAGGAACGACCAACATGGGCGCATATAGGTCAAAAAGAGACGTTAAAACTACTTCGCCAAATCCTGCCCACGCTTAATGGCGGCGGAGACGGCTTCGCGCATCAGGTCGGAAATGCCGCGTTTGTCGTCCATCAGCACTTCCAGCGCGGCGGCGGTGGTGCCGCCGGGGCTGGTGACGTTGTTGCGCAGTTGGGTCGGGGTCTCGGCGGAGGTGTTCAGCAATTCACCGGCTCCGGCGACTGTGGCGCGGGCCAGTTTGTTGGCCAAGGCCTCGGGCAGACCTGCGCGAATTCCGGCGGCGGCCATCACCTCGGCCAGTAAAAACACATAGGCGGGACCGGACCCGGACACAGCGGTGACCGCATCCATCAAGCCTTCATCGTCGATCCATTCCACCAGGCCGACCGCCTCCAACAGCGAGGCGCACAGGGCGCGGGTTTTGGCGTTGACCGCTGTGGTGGCATAGCACACCGTAATGCCCTTGCGGATCGCGGCGGGCGTGTTGGGCATGGCCCGCACGATGGTTGCTGTCTCGCCCAAAATCTCTTTGTAAAAGCGAAGGGGTTTTCCGGCGGCGATGGTCAGGAAGACCGCGTCGCCAAAGCGGGCATAGTCGGGCAGCGTCTGGGCCAGCATCTGCGGCTTGACCGCAAGCACGATGACGGCGGGTTTGAAGCTCTCGGGAATTTGGCTGGCATCGGAGACGACGGCAACGGTATCAAGCGGGGGGGGCAGTCCGGCGGGCTCCACCACCAGGATCGTCTTGGCGGCATGACCGTTGTCGAGCCAGCCCCCAAGTAGGGCCTGGCCCATTTTGCCACACCCCACCAATAGAAGTTTTGTCACGCTTCGCCCACAGTCTCGAGCAAGGAGGCCGATACCGCTTCGCGCGCCGACTTGCCGCCCCACACAACGAATTGGAACGACGGATAGAACCGCTCGCATTCGCCGATGGCGATGTCCACCAGATCCTCGACCTGTTCGGGAACCATCGAGCCCGATCCGCGCAGCAACGGCGTGTGGCGGAACATGGGCGCGCCTTCTTCTTCCCACAGGCCGAAATGGCCCAGCCAGAGTTTTTCGTTGATGATGGCCAGCAGTTCGTACAGACAGGGGCGCTTATGAACCGGCACTTTCATCTCGAAGGCGGCGGTGAAATGAAGCGCCGCCATGTCTTCGCGCCAAGCGAAGTAGAGGCTGTAATTGCACCATTGTCCTGGGACTTCCACGGCCAATTCGTCATCGGCGCGACGGTCGTAAACCCAATCGTTGGTCACAACGACTTGTTCAATAATGTCTAACGGATTGCCCTGGGGCTGGTCTTCATAGACGAGTGCAACGGACATGTTACGCCTCCCTGATCGGCCAAAGTCCTGTCCAGAACGGCATCGCCTTTGATGGTGTCCAACCCCATTCCTAGGAATTGTAGGTCGCCCCGGCTGCCGTCCACTACAGCTAGGTTAACGACACAGCGATTCTGGTGCAAGGGCTTTTGGTGAATATTTCATAAACCGGTAATTTTATGCAGCCCTCGTCTGCTGCGCAGGCAAACATCATTTCGATGTCAGCGGAGCTGACGCGGGCGGGTGCTTCCGCACCCTTGGCCTCCGCCTCAATGGCGTCTAAAGGAAAACAATGTCACTTATGCCGGAGGCAGTCGGGCTTCCAGCGCCGCCAGTTTTTCGGTCAAAATTTCTTGTTCTTCGCGGGCTTTGGCGGCCATGGCCTTGACCGCTTCGAATTCCTCGCGGCTGACCAGATCCATGGAGGCGGTCAGACGTTCAAATTGTTGCTTGACCACGGCTTCCACTTCCGCCTTGACGCCGGACAGGGCATTGACGGCGCCGCCAGCTAGGCGGGCGAGATCGTCGAAAAAGGGCTTCTGAGTTTGCATGGCGTGGGCCTCGTTGGTTCATCGATGCTCAGCAATATGGGGGAATATGGGGGAAATGCAAGGCGAGCGACTTGCCAGGAGCGCGTCTGTCCGCCTATAACTCAAAGCAAGCATCAACAGGAGAGGCGTCATGATCGTTATAACCGGCGGGGCGGGATTTATCGGTTCCAACATCGTGGCAGCGCTTGAAGAGCGTGGCGAGACCGATCTGGTAGTGTGCGACCGTCTGCGCTCGGGCGAAAAATGGCGCAATATCTCGAAGCGGGAACTGACCGACATCGTCCATCCCGAGCAAATTTTCGAGTTCCTGTCGTCCAATCGCGAACCGCTCAAGGCCATCATCCATATGGGCGCGGTGTCGTCCACCACCGAAACCGACGTCGATCACATCACCGCCAACAACTTCTCGCTGACCTTGGCCCTGTGGTCATGGTGCGCGGCCCATGGCGTGCGCTTCATCTATGCGTCCAGCGCAGCCACCTATGGCAACGGCGAATCCGGCTTCGACGACGATTGGAGTCTTGAGCACCTGGCCAAGCTGCGCCCTATGAACGGCTATGGCTGGTCCAAGCATCTGTTCGACCGCCGGGTCGCTCGCAAGTTGAAGGAAAACCAAAAGCATCCGCCGCAATGGGCGGGTTTGAAATTCTTCAACGTCTATGGCCCCAACGAATACCATAAGGGCTCGCAACAAAGCGTGGTGGCGCAAGTCTTCCCCCACGCCTTGGCCGACGCGGCCTATCCTTTGTTCAAGTCGCACAATCCCGACTACAAGGACGGCGAGCAAATGCGCGACTTCATTTGGGTGGGCGACGTGGTCGATGTGGTGTTGTGGTTGTACGACAATCCCAAGGTCAGCGGCATTTTCAACGTCGGCACCGGCAAGGCCCGCACCTTCAAGGCCTTGGCCGAAGCGGTCTACCGGTCGTTGGGCAAAGAACCCAACATCAAATACCAAGACACGCCTCTGGCCATTCGCGACAAGTACCAATATTTCACCGAAGCCAAAATGGATCGGTTGCGGGCGGCAGGGTACGCCAAGGAGTTCACCTCGCTGGAAAACGGGGTCAAACAATACGTTGTCGAGTATCTCGCCAAATCTGACAGGTTACGCTGATCGTGACCATCGCCTATCCCGACATCAGTCCCGTCGCCCTGTCCCTGGGATCGTTCGATCTTTTGGGTCACACCTTCGGCCCATTCGACATCCGCTGGTACGCGCTGGCCTATATCACCGGTCTGTTGGTCGGGCGCTGGTATGTGGGCCAATTGGTCAAGAAATCCCCCTTCGCCATGAGCGAACAACAGGTGGATGACTTCCTGCTCTGGGCCACCTTGGGCGTGGTGCTAGGCGGCAGGCTGGGCTACGTGCTGTTCTACAAACCTAGTTTCTATCTGCAAAATCCCGGCGAGATTCTGGCCATGTGGCATGGTGGCATGAGCTTTCATGGCGGCGCCCTGGGGGTTATCTCGGCCATCATCATCTATTCCAAGCTCAATAAGCTGAACCTGTTCGCGGTGGGCGACGCCATATGCTGCGCGGTTCCCATCGGTCTGTTCTTTGGCCGTCTGGCCAATTTCATCAATGGCGAGCTGTATGGTCGGGTAGCCCCCGATTTGCCGTGGGGGATGGTGTTCCCCAATGGCGGTCCCGACCCCCGTCATCCCAGTCAATTGTACGAAGCGGGTATGGAAGGACTGATCCTGTTCACCATTTTGCTGGGGCTGTGGAAGCTGACTGCGCTCAAAGAGCGGACCGGCGTGCTGGCGGGCGTATTCCTGACCGGGTACGGACTGGCCCGCATCATCAGTGAGACCTTTCGCCAGCCCGATTCCTTCTTGGGATTTCTGGTCGGTGATTGGTTGACCATGGGGCAAGTCCTTTCGCTGCCGTTGATCGCAGCAGGCTTGACGATCGTTTGGTTGCGCAACAAAACGACCTGACCGCCGGGTTGACGGACGAGATCGCGGCCTCGGGGCCGATGCCGTTGTCGCGTTTCATGGAACGCGCCGCCTCCCATTACTACGCCGCGCGCGACCCGTTCGGATCGCAGGGCGACTTCACCACCGCGCCGGAAATCAGCCAAATGTTCGGCGAGTTGATCGGTTTGTGGATGGCGGTCCAATGGCAAACCATGGGGGCTCACACCGACATCGTGGTGGCCGAGTTGGGGCCTGGACGGGGAACGCTGATGGCCGATTTGCTGCGGGCGGCTGCATTGGCGCCGCCGTTTCTGCAAGCGGCCAGGATCGTTCTAGTGGAAACCAGTCCGTCCTTGCGCGCCCGGCAAAAGCAGGCGCTTGTCGGCTACAATGCCGTTTGGGTGGACAAGGTCGAGGACATTCCCGCAGGACCCTTGTTGATGGTTGCCAACGAATTTTTCGACGCCTTGCCCATCGACCAATTCGTCCGCCAGGGCGGTGTGTGGCGGCGACGGTGCGTGGATCACGATGCCAAGACCGGATTCTTTTTCATGGCGGGCGAAAAAGTGGATGTGCCCCATGACGATCCCGATGGGTCGGTCCGCGAAATCTGTCCCCAGGGAATTCGCATCGCCGCTCATCTGGGCCAGCGTCTGGCCCGGCAGGGCGGGGCCGCCTTGATCATCGATTATGGCTATGGACGGTCGCAAGCCGGGGACAGCCTGCAAGCGGTGAGGGGGCACCACTTCCATCCGGTGCTGGAACAACCCGGTTTGGCTGATCTGACCGCCCACGTGGATTTCGAAGCCTTGGCCCAAGCGGCTATTCCTGCCCGCGCTCACGGCATCGTCGGCCAAGGCGCGTTCTTGAAAGCACTGGGGATTGAGTCCCGCTTAAACCAGTTGACACAGGGAAAGTCGGAACAAAAAATCCAGGATCTTGGAAGCGGCGTCCGCCGATTGATTGACAACGACGCCATGGGCGCTCTATTCAAGGTCATGGCTCTTGCGCATCCAGCCTTACCGCCGCCACCTGGATTATAGCCGATGATTACGTTTAACAATTTGAACGATGTGCCCAATGTCCGGCACGCCTTCTTCACGCGGGAAGGCGGAGTCTCCACGGGCGTCTATGCGTCGCTGAATTGCGGGCCGGGATCGTCCGATTTGGCCGATGCGGTGACGCGCAACCGCGCCATCGCCATGGAAATGCTGGACCGTCAACCGGGCGATCTGGTGACCGTCCGCCAAGCCCATACCGCCGATGTGGTGGTGGTGGAAAAGCTGTTTTCCCATGATCAAGCGCCCGTCGCCGACGCTTTGGTTACCGACCGGCCCGGTGTGGCGCTGGGGATCTTGACCGCCGATTGCGCTCCGGTTCTGTTCGCCGACAAAAAGGGCAAGGTGATTGCCGCCGCCCATGCGGGGTGGAAAGGCGCGGTGGGCGGCGTGCTCGACAGCACGGTCAAAGCCATGGTTGGGCTGGGCGCCAATTCGGCCTCGATCATCGCCGTGGTCGGGCCTTGCATCGCTCAGCGTTCGTATGAAGTCGGTCCCGAATTCCCGAGGCCTTTTCTGGCGCAAGATCCCAGCACGCAAAGCTACTTCGTCAAAGCGCCCAAGCCGGACCATTTTATGTTCGATCTCAAGGGCTATGTGCTGCACCGACTGAGATTGGCTGGCGTGGGCGAGGCGCACGCCTTGCTCGCCGACACCTGCTTCGAGGAGCAACGGTTTTTCAGCTATCGCCGGACCACCTTGCGCAAAGAATCCGATTACGGCCGTCAGATGTCCGCCATTGTGATCGAGCGGTGACCTCGCATCGGGTCGCGCTGGCTGTAGCGCTGACAATGATGATTACGTCATGCGGAACCATTCCCCAACCGTTTCGCCACCAAGGCCGCGCCGATCCGTTGGCGCGCCCCCAAATGGAACAGACCGAACCAGACGAGCCTCAACCGGTGACCAAGCGCTTGACGGCTCGGCTGGGGACTTTTGCCGGTTTGCCGGGAGATGGCAATCAGGCTTTGTTGCGCGCGCTTAAAGGGGCGCTGGAGCGCCGCGGGTTGTTGGTGGTCGGCGAAGGTGGCGACGTGGTGGTGACCCCGATCTTGCGCCTGGAGGCGGCCACGGCGGATGGCGTCCCGATGAGTTTTACTTGGGCGGTGACAACGATCGATGGATTGGCGCTGGGTCAAGCGCAACAGAAAGGATCGGCACCGCTTTCGCAGATCAATGGCAACTGGGGACGCTTGGCTCGCGATATCGCCGAAGGTGGAGCCGACGGAATCGTCCAAGTGGTGCAATCGGCGTTTACAAAAGGCCGCGCGGACTGATATACGAGGCCGGTCCAAAGCTAGGTAAGCTTGCTGCCGTTTTCGGGGAATGAATAATGAAAATTCTCGCCTGCAATTCCAACCGTCCCTTGGCGCAAGCGATTGCCGATTATTTGGGAATGTCCTTGACCAAGGCCAATATCCGCCGCTTCCCCGATATGGAAGTGTTTGTCGAGATCGCCGAGAACGTTCGCGGCGAGGACGTGTTCGTCATTCAATCCACCTGCTATCCCACCAACGACAATTTGATGGAACTGTTGATCACCCTGGACGCCCTGCGGCGCGGGTCTGCCCGGCGCATCACGGCGGTGGTGCCCTATTTCGGCTACGCCCGTCAGGATCGCAAATCCGGGCCGCGCACGCCCATCTCGGCCAAATTGGTGGCCAATCTGATCACCTCGGCGGGGGCCGATCGGGTGGTGACGTTGGATTTGCACTCGGGCCAAATCCAAGGTTTCTTCGACATTCCGGTGGACAATCTGTTTGCCGCACCGGTGTTCGTCAACGACGTGCGCACCTCTGTGGGCCAGTCCAGCGATCGCTTGATGGTGGTGTCGCCCGACGTGGGTGGCGTGGTGCGCGCCCGCTCGTTGGCGACGCGGTTGGAAGTGGACATGGCCATCATTGACAAGCGCCGCGAACGGGCCGGTGTGTCCGAGGTCATGAACATCATCGGCGACGTCAAGAATCGCCGGTGCGTGCTGATCGATGATATTGTCGATTCCGCCGGAACTTTGTGCAATGCCGCCGTGGCGTTGATGAAGGCCGGAGCGGAAAGCGTTTCGGCGGTGGTGACTCACGGCGTTTTGTCCGGTGAAGCAGTGGCTCGCGTGGCGGCGTCGCCGCTCAAGGAATTGGTGATTTCCGATTCCATTCCGGCCACCGAGGCGGTCAAGACCGCCGCCAACATCCGCCAAGTGACCATCGCGCCGCTGATGGCCGAATCCATTCACCGCATCTCGGAAGAGCGGTCGGTCTCTAGCTTGTGCGATTAATAAGTTCCTTGCCGGGCGCAGGCTTCCGCCTGCTTGGCCGCCGCCTCAATGGCGGCTGGAGCGAGACGTTTCACCAAGAAACGTCTCGCATTAAGGCCGTTTAAAGTTCATCCGACGGACTTTGCCGTCTTCTCGCCACAGGGCGGCGAAAAGGTGGCCGTCCTCGGCGCGGACACCGGCAAAGACCGGACCTTGCTCGGACGACAGGTCAATTCCGCATGGCTCGGCTTGCACCACGGTTCCGCTTCGGGGCTTATCCCCGCCGGTGATGGTCCAAGAAGATTTCTCCACATGGACTTTAATTGGCGCGGCGACCCAATCGCCCAAACCCCATTCCAAAGGCTGCGCCACAGAGTCACAGGCGGCGTCGGGCAATGGATCAGGTGGCGCGATCTTGGGGAATTGTGGCAGGTTGTCATCGTCAGCAAAGGCTGGCGAGACAATTAGCAACGCTAACACCAAAAGAAATTTTATCATCGTTGCTTCTCCACCGGAACGTAGCCCCGTCCGATCATGCACAGGGATTCTTCCGTTTTGGCTTGTTCGGCAGCCCGTTGGCGTTCGTATCCGGCGAACGGGTCCAGCGGGGTTGGCTCGTCCCAATCCCTAAATCCGCTCGCTCGGAATTCGGCGGCGCGCTTGCATTGGCTCCAATCCTTGGCCCATTGGCTTTTGGGCAAGGTGGAATTGGTCCATGGCGGCTTGGCGGCGCATCCGGCAACGAGGACAGTCAACACTCCGATCAAGGCCGTTCTCAAGTCGAGTGGTCCGGGTCGGAATTGTGTTGAGCGGCGAAACGGCGGGCGATCCAGGCGCAGGCCATCAATTGGATTTGGTGGAAGATCATGACCGGCAGCACGATGCTGCCCACCGAGGCGGCGGGAAACAAAATGCTGGCCATGGGAACGCCCGAGGCCATGCTTTTCTTCGAACCGCAAAAGATGATGGCGATGCGGTCGGGCAGTGAAAAACCGAGACGGAGGCTAATGAAGGTGGTGGCTGCCAAAACGATGGCCAGCAAAATTGCAGCCACCACAAACATCATGGCCAGCGACGAGGGCGGGGTGGAGCTCCACAACCCGCCGCTGACCGCTTCACTGAAGGCTCCGTACACCACCATCAAGATGGAGCCGCGATCCACATAGGTCACCAGTTTGGCGTGACGATGCATCCAATGGGCCACCCACGGGCGCACGATTTGGCCTAGGGCGAAGGGAAGCAGCAATTGTTTGACGATGGCCAAAACCGCGTCCATCCCGGCGACCCCACCATGGGCGGACAGCAGAAAACCGACCAATGCGGGCGTCAGCGCGATACCGACCAAGTTCGACAAAGTGGCGCTGCAAATGGCGGCGGGCACATTGCCCTTGGCGATGGAGGTGAATGCCACCGAGGACTGGACGGTCGAGGGTAGGCAGCATAGATACAGAAACCCCAAGGCCATGCTTTCATCCAGCAGGTCGGGCAAACCCCAGGCGATCAGGACGCCTAGCAGCGGGAACAGCACATAGGTGAAGGCGGTGACGGTCGCATGCAGCCGCCAATGGGTGACTCCTGCGATGACAGCTTGTCGCGACAGCTTGGCGCCATTCAGAAAGAACAGCAAGGCCACCGCCAACGTGGTCAAGGCAGAGAAGATTTCCGCAGAATGGCCCTGGATGGGCAAAACGCTTGCCAGCCCTACCGTCGATAATAGGGCCAAGGAATAGGGATCGGGGAGAAAACGTTTCAATTCAGCACTGGCGTTGGTCAAAGGGATCGATATACTGCGCCGCCCGGACGTGATTGAGCAAGGCCGGAATGGATGGTTTGGAGTATGGGATGAGCGCCGAAATCGACAATGGTTATTTTTTCGAAGATCTGTTCGTAGGGCAAAGCGCCAGTTTTTCCAAGACGGTGACCGAGGCGGATTTGGTTTTGTTCGCCGGGATTTCGGGCGATTTCAATCCCATCCATGTCAACGAGGAATACGCCAAGACCACAATGTTCAAGGCACGTATCGCTCACGGCATGATCTCTGGAGCGCTGATTTCCAGCGTGCTCGGCATGAAACTGCCCGGTCCAGGCTGCGTCTATGTCACCCAGTCCCTGAAATTCAAGGCGCCGGTTTTCATTAGCGACACCGTCAAAGCTGTGGTCGAGGTTACCAGTTTGATCCCCGAGAAGAGGTTCGTGACCTTCCGCACCACCTGTCGGGTCCATCAGAAATTGGTGGTCGATGGCGAAGCTACTTTGATGGTGCCCTCGCGCGGATAGAGCGGCGCGAAACGGCGCCTTGACCCATATCAAGAAAGCACATTGCTCAAGGGGTATAATTCCCGACGTTGATTGACGCGGAGGATTATCATGCACCTTGATACAGACGCTTATCTTGCTATCGGCGGGTTGATCTCGATTTTGGTCGTGACGGCCGGGTTGTTGATGTTCTTGTTGGCTAGAAAGCGTTAAGCCCAGAAAGCATTACGCAGAGTCCAAATAGGTCTTCCAAGCGGCGGTGACCGCCTGGGTCCACGGCACAGCCATGGCGGGGTCGAGCAGGGCGTCGGTCTTGGCTAGCGCTGCCTTGTGGGCAAGGCCGCGCAAGCCAAGATAAGCTTGCGACAATGCGGAGCGCTCGTCCTCGCTTAAGAGACCCGCTTGGGCCAAACCTTCCAACTGACGGATATTGTCGCTGTAGGCGGCAATGTCGGGATGGGCGTGGGCGTTTGCCAAAATCAAGAATTGCACCAAGAATTCCAAGTCGATGATGCCGCCGACCCCTTGCTTGATGTCGAACAAGACGTCGGTGGATTGGTCCAAATGGTTGCGCATTTTTTGGCGCATGGCCATCACTTCGTCGCGCAAGAGGTTTGTTTTGCGCGGTTGACAGAGAAAGCGTCTGCGCTTTTTTCGTATTCTTGGCGCAATTTGGGATGACCGGCAATGGCGCGGGTGCGGATCATGGCTTGATGTTCCCACACCCAGGCTTGGTCTTGCTCATATTTGAAAAACCCGTCCAGGGTATTGAGCAGCATGCCCGACGCGCCGTGCGGGCGCAGGCGGCTATCCACTTCATAAGCGATGCCGTTGGCCAAGACTGTCGATAGAACCGAGATCAATTTTTGTCCCAGCCGGGTGACGTAAATGGCCCCTTCCAGAGCGTGAGGTCCGGCGCTCATTTCGGTGGGAGGAAGATCGTCGGGACACAGGAACACCATGTCTAAGTCCGAGCCATAGCCCATTTCCAATCCGCCCAACTTGCCGAAACCGACCACCAGGAAAGGCGGTTCGTCTTGAGTCCAACCGGCGGGGCGGCCATGACGCTTCAGGGTCATTCTCCACAAGGCGGCTAGGCTTGCCTCGACTACAGCCTCGGCGATCCAGGTCAGATGATCGCTGACTTTCATCAGCGGCAAGCCGTTGACCAAATCCGCTGCCGCGACCTTGAACGTCGCGGCGCTTTTGACACGGCGGACGGTGGTCATCAGATGTTCCTCGTCAGGATCGGGGCCGATCTGATCGGTCAGTTCGTCCACCAAGTCTTGGCGGTTGGACAGTTGAAACAGGTGGCCGGGATCCAGCAATTGATCCAACAAGGCCGGAGTCGCGGCTAAAGTGTCGGTCAACCAGGGACTGGCGGCGCACAGCTTGATCAAGGTGCTACGGGCAGCGGGGCTGGCTTTCAACAGCACCAGATAGACCGAGCGGCGCAAGATCGAGTCCAGCACTTGCAACACGCGGCGCAGGGTTTCCACATCGTCGATTTCGTCCAGCAGTAAGGGCATGACCGCGTCCAGGCGATTGCGGTCTTCCTCGGTCTGGGTCAGGAAGCGGTGGCTGGACTTGAACGCGGCAAGGTGGTCGCGCCAATGGGAATCTTCATCGATGGGTTTGGGGAGCGTTCCGTCCTTGGGGTCGTTCCACAATCCATTCCAGCCATTGGATTGGGGTGCGTCCTCTTGTCGGAACACCGCGTCGAAATGACCGGCGACACGGTTTCTGATTCCATGCAGATGATCAAGAAAGGCCGATGTTTTGCTGAATCCTAGTCCGCTCGCCAACAGCGCCAGCGGCTCGGACTCGTCGGGCAAGCTGTGGGTCTGGTGATCCTCGGCCATCTGCAAATGGTTTTCCGCTCGACGCAAGAACCGGTAGGCATCCATCAAATCATCGGCCACGATCGAGTCCAAATAACGCCGTTCCTTCAAGGCCGCCAGCATGGGCATCAACGATTTGCCGCGCAAAGTGGCGTCGCGTCCGCCATGGACCAACTGAAACGACTGGACGATAAACTCAATGTCGCGAATGCCGCCCGCGCCCAGTTTCAAATCCACGCCATCGCCCTTGCGGGCCAGATCCTCGGCGATCATGCGCTTTAAATCACGCAAGGAATCCAGCATGGAAAAATCCACGTAATGGCGATAGACGAACGGGGTTAGGATCGCCGACAAATGAGCGATGTCCTTGGGCGCGCCGGTGATGGCGCGGGCTTTGACCAAGGCATGCCGTTCCCACGGTCGGCCATGGGTTTGATAGTAATACTCGACGCTGTCCAGGCTTTGCGCCAATTGCCCGGCACTGCCGAACGGACGCAGCCGCATGTCCACTCGGTATACGAATCCCAGCTCGGTGGCGGCGGTCAATGCCGAGTTCATCAATTGACCGACCTTGATGAAAAACTCCTCGTTGCTGATGTCCCGTTCGCCGCCTTGGGTTTCTCCTTCTTCGGGGAAGACGAAGATCAGGTCGATGTCGGACGAGAAATTAAGCTCTCGTCCGCCCAGCTTGCCCATGCCCAGGATTATCATGTCTTGCGGATCGGCGAAGTGATAGCTGGTGGGCGACCCCCAACGCGGCGTCAGACGATCATAGGCCCAACGATAGGTGGTGGCGATCAACGCGTCGGCCACGTCCGAGGTGTCGTCCAAGGTTTCCTCAAGCGCGGCGACGCCCGCCAAATCACGCACGGCGATACGGACCATGTGGTGGTGGCGGATCAGGCGAATGGCGCGGCGAAACGGAGCTTCGTCCGACTGTGTCAGGGCTTTGGCGCAATCGACCACCAGCCGCTTCCGATCCAAGGGCTTGAGGTCGGCGGCCTTCAGAATTTTGGGGTCACGCGCCAGATGATCCGCCACATAGACAGAGTGGCGGCAGGCGATTTCCAAAGCGTCTTTCAAAGCGATCTTAGACATAATGCCTGCATTATAACCACCTTATTGCATCCGCCGTAAGGCCATGGCACAAAGACGCCCACTTCGTGGCCCATTTCAGCCATGAAAAAGACGAAAACAAGTGGTGCCGTTGACTCTCGTCAATGCGGACACCGGTGAACATCGTGTTCACTGGTCTCAACGGCAAGGGAGATTTTTTATGGCTCGTCAAGTACGTAAGGCGGTTTTTCCGGTGGGCGGCATGGGCACGCGCTTTTTACCGGCTACGAAGGCCATGCCCAAGGAAATGCTGCCAGTTGTCGATAAGCCGCTGATCCAATATGCGGTCGAAGAAGCTGCGGCCGCTGGTATTGAGCATTTCATCTTCGTCACCGGTCGCGGCAAGAACGCCATCGAGGATCATTTTGACAACGCCCCCGATCTGGAACGCACCTTGAAGGAACGGGGCAAGCTGGATCTGTTGGACGCGGTGACCTCGTGGATGCCCAAATCGGGCCGCGTGTCCTACACCCGCCAGCAAGAGCCGTTGGGGTTGGGCCATGCCGTCTGGTGCGCCCGCGATCTGGTCGATCAGGAACCCTTCGCCGTGCTGCTGCCCGACGATTTGATCCTGTCCAAGACACCGTGTTTGAAGCAGATGGTCGCCGTACATACCGAAGTGGGTGGTCATGTGGTCGCCGTGGCCGACATCCCGCGCGAACACACCAACCGGTACGGCATTCTGGATGTGGAAACCGACAATGGACGTTTGGCCAAGGCCAAGGGTCTGGTGGAAAAGCCCGCGCCCGAGAAGTCGCCCTCCACCCTGTCGATCATCGGTCGCTATATCCTGCATCCGGAAGTGTTCGAATATCTGGATCGCAAGGAAAAGGGCGCTGGCGGCGAGATTCAATTGACCGACGCCATCAGCCAAAGCATCGGCACCGTGCCGTTCCACGGCATGCGGTTCGAAGGAACCCGCTATGATTGCGGCGACAAGGTGGGCTGGCTTGAAGCCAACATTGCCTTCGCCCTGGAACGCAAGGATATCGGCGCCGCAGTACGCGAAGCCATGAAACGGTTTACCTTTTAATCTTCTTCAAGGAATACATCATGCGTATCGCCATGATCGGCACCGGCTATGTGGGTTTGGTCTCGGGAACCTGTTTCTCTGAATTCGGCATTACCGTCACCTGCGTCGACAATGACGCCAATAAGATCGAAAAACTGCACCAGAACATCATGCCCATCTATGAACCGGGCCTGGATGAAATGGTTGCGGACAACGTCAAGGACGGTCGCTTGTTCTTCACCACCGATCTGAAGGCGGCGGTCAAGGAAGCTGATGCCGTCTTCATCGCCGTGGGCACGCCATCGCGCCGTGGCGACGGACATGCCGATCTGTCCTACGTCTATGCCGCCGCCGAGGAAATAGCCGATGCCATGGACGGCTACACCGTGGTGGTCAATAAATCCACCGTGCCGGTGGGCACTGGCGACGAAGTGGAAAAGATCATCCGCAAGCGTCGCCCCGACGCCAAATTCGACGTGGTCTCGAACCCGGAATTCCTGCGTGAAGGTTCGGCCATCAACGATTTCATGCGTCCCGACCGGGTGGTGATTGGCACCGAGTCCGAAGACGCCCGCGCGGTGATGAAGCAGCTGTATCGGGTGTTGTACCTGATCGAGACGCCCATCGTTTTCACCTCGCGCCGCACCTCGGAACTGATCAAGTATGCGGGCAACACCTTTCTGGCCACCAAGATCACTTTCATCAACGAAATCGCCGATCTGTGCGAAAAGGTTGGCGCGGACGTGCATGACGTGGCCCGCGGCATCGGCTTGGACGGTCGCATTGGCAAGAAGTTCCTGCATGCCGGTCCCGGTTATGGCGGATCGTGCTTTCCCAAGGACACCTTGGCCTTGGTCAAGACCGCGCGTGATTTCGGTTCGCCCATCCGCATCGTCGAGACCGTGGTCGCGGTCAATGAGGAGCGTAAGAAGGCAATGGCCGAGCGCATCATCTCCGCCGCCGGTGGCGATGTTAAGGGCAAGACCGTTGCGGTGCTAGGGTTGACCTTCAAGCCCAACACCGACGACATGCGCGACAGCCCCTCGTTGGACATCATTCCTGCCTTGGTCAAGGCTGGCGCCAAGGTCCGCGCCTTCGATCCGGAAGGCACCGAGGAAGCCAAGAAGCTGTTGTCCGGCATCGAGTACGTGGACGACGCCTATGACGCTTTGAACGGCGCCGACGTGCTGACCATCATCACCGAATGGAACGAATTCCGCGCCCTGGACCTGAAGCGGGTCAAGTCGCTGCTGAAGACCCCCACGGTGGTGGATTTGCGCAATGTGTGGGACCCCGCCGAAATGCGCGCCGCCGGTTTCACCTATGTCAGCGTCGGTCGGCCCTAGACCATGATGCCGTTGGCATTTCAGGGTCTAGGTTTCTACAAGCCTTCGCCGGGCGGGTGTTTCCACACCCTTGGCCTCGGCCTCAACGGCCTCTGGGATTATAGGAATCGCCATGAACAAGGTGCGTGAGATTCCCACCAGTCCCTTCGCCGGGCAAAAACCCGGCACCTCGGGACTGCGCAAGAAGGTCTCGGTGTTTCGTCAGCCCAATTACCTGGAGAATTTCGTCCAGTCGGTGTTTGACGTGCTGGGGGCTTCCTTGCAGGGGGCGACTTTGGTGGTGGGCGGCGATGGACGGTTTCACAATCGCCCCGCCATTCAGACCATCGTCAAGATGGCGGCGGCCAATGGGGTCGCCAAGATACTGGTGGGGCGGGGCGGCATTCTGTCCACCCCCGCCGTTTCCTGCGTCATCCGCAAACGCAAGGCTTTGGGAGGGCTGGTGCTGTCGGCCAGCCACAATCCAGGCGGGCCGGACGGCGATTTCGGCATCAAGTACAACATCTCCAATGGCGGTCCCGCGCCGGAAGCGGTGACCGAAGCGATCTATGCCCGGACCCAAACCTTGTCTAGCTATAAGCTCGAAGACTATTCGGACATCGATTTGGACAAGCCCGGAACCATCGCTCTGGGAAGTGTAATCATTGAAATTGTTGATTCCGTTCAAGATTATTCTGAATTAATGGAATCCTTGTTCGATTTTGCCGCCATTCGCGCTCTGTTCGCATCGGGCTTCCGAATGGCGTTCGACGCCATGCACGCGGTCACCGGCCCTTACGCCACCGAGATCCTGGAGCGACGCTTAGGCGCGCCAGCGGGCACGGTGATGAATGACATTCCGCTGGAGGATTTCGGAGGAGGGCATCCCGACCCCAATCTGGTCTATGCCCACGACTTGGTGGCGATAATGAATGGGGATAATGCCCCCGATTTTGGCGCGGCGTCCGATGGCGACGGCGACCGCAACATGATATTTGGTCGCAACTTCTTCGTCACACCATCGGATTCATTGGCGGTGCTGGCCGCCAATGCGGCATTGGTGCCGGGCTACAAAAAAGGGATCAAGGGCATTGCCCGCTCCATGCCCACCAGCCGCGCCGCCGACCGGGTCGCCGCCAAGTTAGGCGTGCCGTGCTACGAGACGCCAACAGGATGGAAATTCTTCGGCACCTTGCTTGATGCCGGTCTTGCGACCCTGTGCGGCGAGGAAAGTTTCGGCACCGGTTCGGACCATGTGCGCGAGAAAGACGGGTTGTGGGCGGTGTTGATGTGGTTGAACATTCTGGCAGTACGCCAGCAATCGGTGGCCCAGATCGTCCGAGACCATTGGCGCACCTATGGACGCGACGTCTATACCCGTCACGATTACGAAGGCGTCGATGCTCAAGCCGCCAAAGGGGTGATGGATCATCTGCGCGCCTTGCCCGGCATGGTAGACTTTTCCTATACTGATCCGGTAGATGGGTCGGTCAGCACCGGCCAAGGCTTGATCCTGGACGGCGGAGCGGGTTCGCGCATGATCTGGCGTTTGTCGGGCACCGGCACCGAAGGAGCCACCATCCGGGTCTATCTGGAACGCTATCAGCCGCCTTCGGTCGTGGATGACATCCAAGACCCGCAACAGGCCCTGGCCGATATGATCCGACTGTCGCGGATGATCTCGGAAATCGAACCGCGCACGGGCCGCGCCGAACCGGACGTGATCACATGACCTACGCCTTCCACCCCAGCATTTTGCGGGAATACGACATTCGCGGAATCATCGGCGAGACGCTTTCGTCCGATGACGCACTGCATTTGGGCAAGGCGTTCGGCACCAACGTGCGCCGCAACGGCGGGTCGGTGGTGGCGGTGGGCCGCGATGGACGGATGTCCTCGCCCGTGCTGGCCCAAGCCTTGATCGAAGGACTGGTCTCAACCGGCTGTACGGTGCGCGATATCGGCATGGGGCCCACGCCCATGCTGTATTACGCCGCCAAGGCGCGCGAATGCGATGGCGGCATCATGGTCACCGGCTCGCACAATCCGCCTGACCATAACGGCTTCAAGCTGGTGTTCGCCAACAAGCCGTTTTTCGGCGATGCCATCCGCGCCTTGGGGCCGCAAGTGGCGGCGGGGGATTTCGTCATCGGCGACGGCAGCGTGATCCTTGATCCCATCGCCGACGAATACACCGCCCGATTGCTGAAAGATTACGACGGGATCAAGCCGCTCACGGTGGTGTGGGATTGCGGCAACGGCGCAGCCGGTAGGATCATTCCCGATCTGGTTTCGCAATTGCCCGGCCGTCACGTGGTGCTGTTCGGCGATGTAGACGGAACCTTCCCCAATCACCATCCCGACCCCACCGAGCCGCATAATTTGGTGGATTTGCAAAATTGGGTTCAGGCCGAAGGAGCCGATTTGGGCGTGGCCTTCGATGGCGATGGCGACCGCTTGGGCGTGGTGGATTCTTTGGGGCGGATTTTGTGGGGCGACCAAATTTTGGTCATCCTGGCCGAGGACCTCCTGAAACGCATGCCCGGCGCCACCATCATCGCCGACGTCAAGGCGTCCAAAGTATTCTTCGACGAAGTGACGCGCTTAGGCGGCAAAGCGCTGATGGGTCGCACCGGTCACTCGCTGGTCAAGACCATGATGGCCGAAACTGGCGCGCCTCTGGCTGGGGAAATGAGCGGCCACATCTTCTTCGCCGATCATTGGTACGGCTTCGATGATGGCTTGTACGCGGCTATTCGGCTGTTGGGCATCGTCGCCCGCTGGACCGATCAAACCTTGGCTCAGCGCCGCGATTTGTTGCCTCAGATGATCAATACGCCCGAGTTGCGCTTCCCGTGTGCCGAAGAGCGTAAATTCCAAGTGGTGGCCGAGGTCAAAGCCCGCTTGGCCCAACAGGGCGCTAAAGTCAACGACGTGGACGGCGTGCGGGTGGATACCGACCAAGGCTGGTGGTTGCTGCGCGCCTCCAACACCCAGGCGGTCCTGGTTGCCCGGTGCGAAAGCGCAACCGAGGTCGGGTTGTATAAGCTGAAGGTTTTGTTGGAAGACCAGTTGCGACTGAGCGGCGTCAGCTTGGCGTAAGCAGTGATTCGACGACCGGTTTGAGTTTTGGGATGGCTTCCTTGGCGGTATTCCAAACGATCTTGAGGTCGATGCCGTCATAGCCGTGGGCGACTCGATTGCGCATCCGATAGATTTCACGAAGATTCAATCCGGGAAGATTGGTTTTGTAATCCGCATCGGATTTCATGATGCGGTTGGCGGATTCGCCCATGATTTCCAATCTGCGAATGATGGCGTCTTGTTTCTCCTCGTTATAAAGAAACTCATTTTCGGAAATATCGTGGGAATAGCGAATAATCGCATTGATGCTGTTCAGCAGATCCTGCAGACAGGCTTTGATGTCGTAGGATTGGGTTTTCTCTCTTACAGCTTTCTTGCGGTCTTGACAATGTGATCGCGGAACCTGGGCGACAGACTGTTGGGCGTGCAAACGTCGAAAACCAAACCGGTCAGATCCTCGGCTTCAATCTCGATGCCGGCCAAGTCCATCAAAGATGTTTTGTCGCTGGGGTCCACCAGCAAATCCACATCGCTGGTGTCAGTGTCTTCACCGCGAACGATGGAGCCGAACACGCGAACATTATCGACGCCGTGACGGACAGCGATGGCAAGAACAGCGTCGCGATGTTTGGAAAGAATATCCGAGGGTCGCATGATTCTGCCTTCTAAGACTTCATGACAAAAATACGCCGATAATTAAGGTTGGCAATAGATTTTAACCAGTCAGACTGTAGTGATTATGCCCATGTCTGACAGCAACGCATTGTCGATCTTCGTCTTCGGCACCTTGATGGATCCCAAAATACGGTTTCGGGTGTTGGGGCGGACCATTCCGTCCGCTTGGGTCAGGCCCGCTTGGGTCATGGGGTTTGTGCGACAACCGGTGCTGGGGCGTTCCTATCCCATGCTGGTTCCCCGTCCGCGCGGACGGGTGAGGGGGCAGGTCATTCGCAATTTGTCGCCTCGAGATTTGGCCCGATTGGACGCGTACGAAGGCGAGGAATATGTCCGTTCGCCCATATGGGTGTGGTTAGCATCCCGCCGAAAGATCTGGGCGCGGACGTATCTGACCCACCATTGGGTCAAAGCGTCGGGCAAGAACTGGCGGCCCGCCTATGGGGTCTTGCGTTCGCGCAGTTTCTGCCAGTAATCCAGGCGCTTGCGGATGTCGCGCTCGAAGCCGCGTTCGGGCGGGTCGTAGAAATTGACCCGCTCCATGCCGTCGGGAAAGTAATTCTGGCCCGAAAAGCCTTCCTTGGTGTCGTGGTCGTATTGATAACCCGCGCCATAGCCCAAATCCTTCATCATCTTGGTGGGCGCGTTCAAAATATGGGCGGGCGGCATCAAGCTGCCGGTCTGCTTGGCTGCGCGAGTGGCGGCCTTGTACGCCATATAGGCGGCGTTGGATTTGGGCGCGGTGCCCAGATAAATCACCAATTGCGCCAAGGCCAATTCGCCCTCGGGGCTGCCCAGGCGTTCGTACACATCCCAGGCGGCCAGGGCTTGAAGGACCGCTTGCGGGTCGGCCAGCCCCACATCCTCGACGGCGAAACGGGTCAGGCGGCGAGCGATGAACAGCGGGTCCTCGCCGCCGGTCAGCATACGGGCCATCCAGTACAAAGCGGCGTCAGTGTCGGAGCCGCGCAAGGATTTGTGCAAGGCGCTGATCAGATTGTAATGGCCTTCGCGGTCCTTGTCATAGGCCGGGGCGCGCTTTTGTACTACCTGCGCCAAACCAGCGCTGTCGAGCAGCGGCGAAGGCGGCAGCAATGATAAAGCCTCGACCAGATTGAGCAGATAGCGTCCGTCGCCATCGGCCATGGCCTTCAAGGTAGCGCGGGCGTCGGGGTCCAAAGGCAGGGCGCGGCCAAGGTCGGTCTCTGCCCGCTCAAGCAACAATTCCAAGGCGGCATCGTCCAGGCGGCGCAACACCATCACCTGGGCGCGGGACAGCAAGGCGCCGTTCAGTTCGAATGACGGATTTTCGGTGGTGGCTCCAACCAAAATCACCGTGCCGTTTTCCACATAGGGCAGGAAGCCGTCTTGTTGCGCGCGGTTGAAGCGATGGATTTCATCGACGAACAGCAAGGTTCCCTTACCGTCCTCTCGGCGTTTGGCGGCAGCGTCGAACACCTTGCGCAAATCGGCCACGCCGGAGAAAACCGCCGACAGCGGCACAAAGTCAAGATCGGTGCCCTCGGCCAGCAGCCGGGCAATGGTGGTCTTGCCGCAGCCGGGCGGACCCCAGAAGATGATCGAGGACAAACGCCCCGCCTTTAGCATCCGCCCCAACGCGCCGGTTTCACTCAGCACATGGTCTTGGCCGACCACTTCGGCCAGGGTCTGGGGCCGCAAGCGTTCGGCCAACGGTTTGTTCGCGTCGGTTTCAAACAGACCGGTCATTGACCAACGGTCAGGCTAAGCGTCTGGCCCTCGCGGTTGATTTTGATCCGCCAGGATTGCTGTGGCGCGGACAAGGCGTCGCGCGCCTCGGCAACCGAGGCCAGGGTCTGATCGTTAACGCCGAGCAGCAGGTCCGAGGCTTGGAAGCCATAGCGGTTGGCCACTGATCCGGGACGGATTGCGAGCACAATGATGCCGCGAGTTTCGGTGGGAATGCCCATTTCTTCGGCCAAAGCGGGATTGATGTTGGCAATCGTCGCGCCTGACAGCGGGTTGCGGCCTTTGATCTCGGTCACATCGCGGGATGGAGTTTCTGGCGGCGGAACTAACCGGATATCCGCCGTATGTTCGCTGCCGTCACGCAAGAAGGCAATGTGAGCGTCCGAGCCGATGACCAAGGTGGCCATCCGGAATCGCATGGCCTCGGGATCGTCCACCGGTTTGCCGTTGACCGCGATGATGATGTCGCCGGGCTTGAGTCCGGCTTGCGCGGCGGGACCTTGCTTGTTGACTTGATTGATCAGCACGCCGCCCGGTTTGGTCAATCCCATGTTCTGGGCAAGTTCCTGAGTCAGGGCTTGAGCGGACAGGCCTAAGAAGGCGTGAACCACTCTGCCGGTCTGGGTGATGCTGGTCAGCACGGCTTTGACTAAACTGGATGGGATGGCGAAGCCGATGCCCACGTAACTGCCGGTGGGCGAGGCGATCCATGAATTGATCCCGACCAATTGCCCCGACAGATTGATCAGGGCACCGCCGGAATTGCCGGGATTGATGGCCGCATCGGTTTGGATGAAGGTGCCGTAATCGTTGGGGCCCTTGGACCGAGATAAAGCCGAGACGATGCCGCTAGTGACCGATTGGCTGAAACCAAAGGGATTGCCGATGGCCAGAACCAAATCTCCCACCTCCAACTGATCGGAATCGCCGAATGGCAAGGTAGGCAAGCGCTCACCCTTGGTGTTGACCTTAAGCACCGCCAGATCGGAGCGCTCATCGGTGCCCAGCAATTTGGCTTCGAATTCGCGGCGGTCGGACAGCACCACGGTGATTTCGGTCGCGCCAGCCACAACATGGTGATTGGTCACCACCACGCCGTCGGCGCCGACGATTACGCCAGAACCCAAGGCGTTCTGCACCCGGTCGCGATTCATGTCCTCGTCGAAAAAACGTCGAAAAAACGGGTCGTTCATCAACGGATTGGCGGCTTGTCGCACCACCGTGCGGGTATAGATGTTGACCACAGCCGGACTGGCCTGTTTGACCACCGGGGCAAAGCTCATGCGTATCTGCTCGCGACTGGCCGGAGGATCGGCCGCAGCGGGAACCGTGAATGCGACGCAAGCAAGAAGACATAAAAGACGGAAGAGGGTCATGGTTTGATCCGCAGTATTTTGGACGAAACGTCCATTTTCATGTCATGTGACGGTGATATTAACATTGCTTTCATTTTGTGTACCCATTTTGCTTGATATATAGAGAGAATCGGTTTGTGCAAAGGGTTCCCCATGAAAAAT
>CAIYCT010000110.1 GCA_903924765.1 uncultured Rhodospirillaceae bacterium
CCGACATGCCCGTGGTGGTGTCCATGCTTAACTCCTATTCCGGTTGGGCCGCCGCCGCCACCGGCTTCATGCTGTCCAACGATCTGCTGATCGTGACCGGCGCGCTGGTGGGGTCCTCGGGCGCGATTCTGTCCTACATCATGTGCCGGGCCATGAACCGCAATTTCCTCAGCGTTATCGCGGGCGGCTTCGGTGGCGGCGCTCCCGCACCCAAAGGCGACGCCGCTCAGCCCGTAGGCGAAGTGGTGGCGATCAGCGCGGTGGAAACCGCCGAATTGCTGCGTGACGCCAAGAACGTCATCATCGTGCCCGGCTACGGCATGGCGGTGGCGCAAGCGCAGCATACGGTGTTCGAAATCACCAAGCTGCTGCGTGAGAAGGGCGTCAATGTACGCTTCGGCATCCATCCGGTGGCGGGCCGCATGCCCGGCCATATGAATGTGTTGTTGGCGGAAGCCAAGGTTCCCTACGACATCGTCATGGAAATGGACGAGATCAATGACGATTTCCCCAACACGGATGTCGCCATGGTCATCGGCGCCAATGACATTGTCAATCCGGCGGCCCAGGACGATCCTTCCAGCCCCATCGCCGGCATGCCGGTGCTGGAAGTGTGGAAAGGCAAGACTTCCATCGTCATGAAGCGATCCATGGCGTCAGGTTATGCCGGTGTGGACAACCCATTGTTCTACAAAGAGAACAACCGCATGTTGTTCGGCGACGCCAAGAAAATGTTGGATGAAGTGTTGAGCGCCCTTAAGGCGTAGAACCAAAAACCCCCGAAGGAAACTTCGGGGGTTTTTTATTAAAACACGTAAGTGGCGCGTCCGGTGATGCGACCGCTTTCGCGGTACCCGCCCTCGACAGTGATGTCCCGGCCCAGTTGCAGTCCAATGAACACAAAGTTGATGGGTGCATAGTTGAAATCCAGACGGATTTGGCGGGCGTTGGTCATGACCCCATCCATCACGCCATTAAGATATTGTCGTCCGCCATAAATTTGGGAATAGCCAATAGCACCGCTAAGATTGGCGAGGATATTGTATTTAAGCCACGGCTGCACTTGATAGGTCGTGTCTTGGGTCAGACGCTGATGGCCTGTCCCAGCATCGGGATTGTCGGCATAGAAGTTGGCATCGACGCTGCCGACCACTTTCCAATGGGGCACAAATTCGTAGATGCCGTCCATTTGCACGATTCCTTGCCAGCGGTTTCCCCCCACATTGAACACTTTGCCCTTTGTGTATTGACCCATGGGTGGCAAGACAGCCAATCCCAATCCCAGCATTTTCGAGTTGTCGGGCGTATGAATGGGGGAAATGACCACGGCGAGGATCGGGTCGCCACATCCGGTCGAACCGAGTTGTGTTTTGTTGGCGATGCGCACGTGATTGATCGAATTATAAAACATGAAAATGTGCGGGTCGATCATGACCCCGTCCACGTCATAATAGCCTGTAAAGTGATAGGCGCTGATTTCGGTCTGAAGACGCGAGCGGTTAATATCTCCGATCATTGCGGGCGGAGTTAATTTCGAGGATAAATTGAGATTGGTGCTTGAGCGGTATTGTCCCAAGGCCTGAAGCGCGATGGAGCCGTCGGGGAATTGCGCATAAGATCCCGGATCGGTGTCTAGGCTGTAGGCTTGATTTGACGTTATCGTCAAGATGAAAATGAAAGTGGCTTTTGTAATCGGGCTGCAGCTTTTGGTCATTTGATGATCAGTCGTGTAATATTTATATATAATCGTTTATATGACTGTTCTGGCGCGGCGGTTCAATTAGAAAAATGAATTACCAAACATAAAAGAAGAGACAGGCTTATTGATAATTGTATCGGAATAAATTACGCGGCCTAGTTTATCCTTGGCTGCTCCGGCAATGACCATCAAGGGCAGCAGATGTTCTTCGCGGGGATGGGCGGACCTGGCGCCGGGGGCTGCGTCCCATTGTTCCAGCAGATGATTGCGCTGATTGGTGTCCGTCAGAGCGATTGTTTGTCCCAGCCAGTGATCGAAATCTTGGGCGTCTTGCGTATGTTTGGGAGGGCTTTGGCCCATCAAGGCTCGCAGATTGTGATAGCTCATGCCGCTTCCCACCATCAACACGCCTTCATCTGCCAGGGGGGCCAGGGCTTGTCCCATGCGCACATGAAAGGCCGGGTCCAGATCGCTGCGCAACGAAATTTGTACGATGGGAATATCCGCCTGGGGATATATCAATAAGAACGGTATAAAGACGCCGTGATCATAGCCGCGATCCGGATTGACGTCGGAGGGAATGCCATCGGTCCCAAGAAGGTCTTGTACGCGCTTGACCAAGTCGGGGGCGCCCGGCGCGGGATAGGTCAGGCGGTAGGTATAATCGGGAAAACCGTAATAATCGAACAACAGGGGCGGGGAGGGATTTGATTGAAGCGTCGGTTTGGTTTCTTCCCAATGGGCGGAAATGACCAGGATGGCCCTGGGTTTCCTACCAATCAACGCCGATAATCCGCGCAAATGTTCCCCCATTTTGTCCCAGGTTCCGGGCGGGCCGAAACTTTCCTTCATGAAGAAGCAGGGGTCGCCGCCATGGGGGATGTAAAAAAGGGGAAAGGACATATCTGTAACCATTGTCGTTACAGATATAGCGGGGTATTTTTTGTTTGTCACTAAATTTAATCGTAACTTTAAAGCGCCGACCGTCGAACCCTTATATAAGGGGAAACACTAAACGGACAAATATCATGCTGATCAAACATAAAAGCGACCTTGGCGAGAACGACGTAACGCCCGAACGCTATTTTCTGAAACGCCGCTCGTTGTTGGCCATGAGTGCGGCCTTTGCGCTTGCGCCCGGTCTTAAGGCCTGGGGGGCCGTGGTTGGCAATTTTAAAAAGGACGCGCCCGGTTTGGATGAGAAACTGACGCCGTTCGAATCTGCGACTACCTATAATAACTTTTACGAATTCGGATTGGACAAAAGCGACCCGGGCGTCGTTGCGCCGAAAATGTTCACGCCGGGTCCGTGGTCTGTGGCCGTTGACGGCGAGTGCGCCAAACCGGCCACGATCGGTTTGGAAGATCTGATTAAACCCTATAATCAAGTGGAACGGATTTATCGGCTGCGTTGCGTTGAAGCGTGGTCCATGGTGATTCCCTGGATTGGCATTCCCTTGGCCGAGGTGTTGAAGAAATTCGAGCCCACCTCTAAAGCCAAATATGTGGCGTTCACCACCTTGAACGATCCCAAGCGCATGCCCGGCGTGCGCTCGCCAATCCTTGATTGGCCCTATCGCGAGGGGTTGCGCATGGACGAAGCCATGCATCCTTTAAC
>CAIYCT010000111.1 GCA_903924765.1 uncultured Rhodospirillaceae bacterium
CTCGACAGATCAACGATGCATTTTTCGGGCAAACCATGACCACCGGCGAACAGGTGCAGGTGGTCGATGAAGGCGGCCCCAACGGCACAGTGATCCCGGCCAGTCCCTACCAGATCACCGTCGTCAATGGCGCGTCCATGTCAGCAGGCACTCCCGGTGTCGATCTCGGCGTATTCAACGCCGGTACCGGCGTGCAAATGACCCGCGTCGCTTCGGCACCTGTCGCTGGCCAATATTCCTGCGACATGACCACCGGCAAATACACCTTCAGCGCCGCCGATCAAACCTCCGGCATCGCCGTAGTCATCTCCTATTCTTATTTCCAGACCACCTCTGGCGGTCGCATCACCGCTTACAACCAGTTGATGGGTTCGAGCCCGACCTTTCGCATGAATCTGGGCAACCAGTATGGCGGTAACAAACTAGCCCTGACGCTCTATTCGGCCATTCCGACCAAGATGTCCTGGGACTTCAAAAACGAGGATTTCACCGTTCCGAACTTCGAGTTCTCGGCCTTTGCCGACAGTTTGGGGCGCTTCTTCGATTGGTCCAGCGATCAGATTTAATGGAGGAAACCATGACAGATATCGAACGCGCTCATCTCACCGAAATTGTTCTTATGGCCCGCGCCAGGGGGCTGTCGAATGCCGAGATCGCCACCATGTTGCGGGCAGAAGCCGACGCATTGGGTGCCGCCGCCCAGCCCGATCCGACCAAGGAAGAATCCCTGAAGGAGATACCCAATGCATGACGTCATCACCCTTGGCGGTCAGACCTATCCAGTGGCACCGCTGACACTCGGACAAATGCGCCGCGCCGGTCCGGCCTTCATGCGAATCGGGGTCGATACGCCCGAGGCCATGGGGGCACAGATTACCCTGATCCTGCTCTCCATGCAGGCAGCCAACGCCGCAATCACGCCCGATCAGGTGGATTCCATCCCCGGCGTCACCTTCTTGGAAATCCGCCAAGCGGTCGAGACGGTAGCCCGCTTGATGGGCGTTGAACTGAAGGCGGTTGAACCGGGGGAAACGACGCCGGTGGCGGGGGAACCGGCTTAAACCTCGACTGGATCGATGTGTATGGCAGCCTGATGACGGGATGCGGCTTTACGCCGACCGAGATCGATGCGTTGCCGTTTCCCGCCTATCTCGATCTCATCAAATACTGGTCACACAATCCACCCGCCCATTTGCTGCTGAAGTGGCAAGGCGGGTTTAGGGGATGACGCCCGAATGTCCTCCAACATCGCCGTTAGCATCAGTGCCGACACCACCCAGCTGACCGCCCAGCTTGCTGTCGCCAAGGCGGATTTGTCGGCGACGACGGCGGAACTACGCCGAACCGCGCAGGCAATGCGCGAGGCTGGGATAGGTGCGGGCGATGACCTGAAAGCGGGTCTGACGCAAGCGGCAGAAGCGGCGGCCAAGGCTCAAAGCACGGTGTCAGCTTTGCGAGCCAGACTTGCCGAGACCGTCGCCCCGATCAATGCGGTCGCCACCGCCGGGGAACATCAGGCCGGTATCTTCCGCGAG
>CAIYCT010000112.1 GCA_903924765.1 uncultured Rhodospirillaceae bacterium
AGCATGGAGCCACCTGGAAATATTTGTCGAACCCGGCCACCATCAGCAACTGCTTGAACTGCTGCGGCGCTTGCGGCAGGGCGTAGAACTTGCCCGGATGCAGACGGGCAGGAACCAGATAATCGCGTGCGCCTTCGGGGCTGGACGCGGTCAGGATCGGGGTTTGGAACTCAGTGAAGCCCTGGGCGATCATGCGGTTGCGCAGCGAGGCGATGACGTTGGAGCGCAGCACCATGTTGCCGTGAATGCCCTCGCGGCGCAGATCCAAATAGCGGTAGCGCAGGCGCATTTCTTCCGAGAATTCCTGCTCGCCCGCCACCTGCATGGGCAACTGGTCGGCATGGGATTGCACGGTCAGGTCTTGGACCTGCACTTCGATCGCGCCGGTGGCCAGTTTGGGGTTCTTGGTTTCGTCCGACCGCAGCACCACCTTGCCGGTGACGGTGATCACGCTTTCCGGGCGCAGCTTTTCCAAGATCGCGAAGATCGGGCTGGAAGTGTCCACCACTGCCTGCGTGATGCCGAAATGATCGCGCAAATCCACGAACAACAGATTGCCGTGGTCGCGTTTGCGATGAACCCACCCCGACAGCCGAACAGTCTTGTCGGAATCTTCGGCGCGGAGTTGGCCGCAGGTATGGGTACGGTAAGCGTGCATGGACTGTGTCTTTCCTAAAAGCGCGCCCCTAAAAACGGGGACTAGAAAACCGGGAGGAAGTCATAGGCTGTCGAGTTCGTCAAGTATCTAGACTGACATCGCGCGCGAAACAACTTTTCTTGCATCGGGCGGGTCTTGCGAGTATCAGTTCATTCCATGCCTATGATCACCGATACCAAGGCTTTGGCGGCATTCTGCCAGCGCCTGTCCCTAGAATCTTTCATCACCGTCGATACCGAGTTCATGCGCGAGCGGACCTATTGGTCACAGCTTTGTCTGATCCAAGTGGCTGGCTCCAGCGAAGCCTTCGCCATCGATCCGTTGGCGCCCGGCATGGATTTGACGCCGCTGTTCGATCTGTTGGCCGACGAAAAGGTTCTGAAAGTCTTTCACGCCGCCCGCCAGGATTTGGAAATCTTCCTGCAATTGGCGGGTTCCTTGCCCAAACCCTTGTTCGACACCCAAGTGGCGGCCATGGTCTGCGGCTTTGGCGATTCCATCGGCTATGAGCCGCTGGCGGCGCAATTGGCCAACGCCAAAATTGATAAATCCATGCGGTTCACCGATTGGTCCATCCGCCCCCTGTCGGATAAGCAGATCAAATACGCCCTGGCCGACGTCACCCATCTGCGGGTTGTTTACGAAAAACTGGCCGCCAAGCTGCATGCCAATGGACGGTTGTCGTGGCTGGATGACGAGATGGCCGAACTGACTTCGCCTTCGACCTATCAGACCGCCCCCCAGGACGCCTGGAAGCGGCTGAAATCCCGCTCGGGCAACGCCAAGTTTCTGAACGTCCTGCGCGAGCTTGCCGCCTGGCGCGAGCAGGAAGCCCAGGACCGCGACATTCCCCGCCAGCGCATCTTGCGCGACGAGGCGATTATGGAAATCGCCGCCAATCACCCAGCCACCATCGCCGACCTTGCCCGCACCCGCGGTTTCGGCAAGGGCATGGCCGAGGGCAAGATGGGAACCGCCATTCTGGACGCTATTGTCCGTGGTCTTGCCGCGCCCGAGGCAAATGCCCCAAAAATAGCAGACCGTATCGATGTGCCGCGCGGGCTGGCCCCGGTGGTCGAACTGCTCAAGGTGCTGCTGAAAATGAAATGCGATCAGCACGAGGTGGCGCAAAAACTGATCGCCGGAAGCTCGGACATCGAAGCTATCGCTGTGGATGACAATGCCGATGTTCCCGCCCTGAAGGGCTGGCGGCGCGAGGTGTTCGGCGAAGACGCCTTGCGCCTGAAACATGGCGGCGTCGGCCTTGCCTTCTGCACTGACGGCCGCAAACTCCGCCTGATCCCGCTGGACGGGCGGGAATAGCGGTTTAAAAAAGAAAGGGTGACGGGGCTAGCCCCTTCAAATCCCCTTTCCCTTTACAGATGATCCAAGCGGCGGATGACCGAATCCAGGCACCCCATCAGGCGGGCCAAGCGTTCGAAGCTGCGGTCAGGGTCAAATTTCCACGCTGGGTCGGCGGCAGGCACCGTCAGCACTAAACTATCGCCGTCCAGCAGCAGGTGGGTCCTGTTCAAGATATTGGGCGCGCCACCAGTCAGAGTGTGGGCCAGACGCAGGACGGTACCGGTTTGGCGGCTGCGTTCCAGCGACACGGCGTCAAGCAACGGGACGGTATCAATAAAGGCTTGGTTTTCCTCGTTGCCTTGATAGCGGGTAAAGACAGTGACGGCGATGGCGGCGCGTTCGGAATGGCTGGTGCCGGTGAAGGGCAGGCGCAACACCCGCAACAGAGCTTGCTCGGCGCGGTAGTCGGGATGCTCGTTCCAGAAGGCGTCGGACAACAGGCAGGCGGCTTGGCGCAGGCGGCGGTCATGGGCGGTCTCGGTGGGAAACAGCGGCTCCATCCACGTCATCAATTCCTCGCCATGCTCGGGGAAGCGGGAATTGGTGGCGGCCAAACGGCGGCATACCGACAGCAGCGGGTCCTGGCTGCGCAAGGCGGGCGGCAAGCACTCGTAGAATCGGCCTTCGCGCATGCCGTAGATGGAAAAGACCAAGCGCGACGGGATCACCCGTTCGATGATGCGCTCCAGCAGCAACGCCGCCAGCGGCAGTCCCAACAAGCGCTTGCGCGACACTCCGGGGATTTTTTCCAGTGACCGGCGGCTTTGGGTCGAGACCAGATGGGTAATGTCTAGGGCCTCGCTGACATCCAAGGTGAAATTGTCCAATACCGTCAGCGGGTGTTTGGTGAACGAGATGGCAATACGGGCCAAGCTGCGCCAAGCGCCGCCCACGGCATGGAGCGGCTTGCCTTGTCCCAGCGTCAGCCATTCCAGCTTGTCAAGATGCTGGTCGATGATTTGGCAGGCTTTGGCGCGGTCGTCGCCGCTGGCCTCGGCCAAGCGCAATAAACCCAGCGGCAAGGTGGCGTGAGGGCCGAAATCGCTGCCATCGATGCTAACCAGCTCCAGCGAACCGCCGCCCAAATCGCAGACGATACCATGGGCGTCGGGCGCGCCGCACAGCACGCCCTTGGCGGACAAATGGGCCTCTTCCTTGCCGGACAAAATCTTGACCGGCACATCGAAGCGATCACGAATGGTTTGAGCAAACGCCTCGCCGTCGCTGGCATCGCGCGCCGCCGCCGTGGCAAGGATGTCCAGTCGCTTGACGTCCATGGCCTTGGACAGGGAGATGAAGCGGCCGATGGTGTTGAGCGCGGGCTCGATGCCGTCCGGATTGAGCTTGCCGCTATGTTCCAACCCCAAGGCCAGAGAACAAACTTCTTTCTCGTTGAACAGCGGAATAGGCACGCGGGTCGAGGCGTCGTACACGCACAGGCGAATGGAATTTGAACCGATATCCAGGATACCGACGGGTTTGGAAATATGTTTCTGGAGCACGGTTAATCTAAAGCCAGTTTCAAGGATCGGGTTTTGGTGATGGCGCTGCCGCGACCGGACAAGGACGGGTTGGTCATGAACCATTTATGGGCGTTGAATGAATTTGCATCGGCCTCTAGACGGGTGTATTTGCCGTCGGGACCCAATTCCCAACTTTGAACGCGGTCCTTGAGACCGGCGACCATGACCTGCTCCAGAATTTGGCGGTGAACTGTGGCGTTCTCGATGGGCACCAAGGTTTCCACCCGCCAATCCATGTTGCGCGGCATCCAATCGGCCGAGCTGATGAACACTTTGGCGTGGCGCGACGGCAATCTTTGGCCGTTGGCGAAACAGATGATGCGGCCATGTTCCAAGAAGCGGCCGACCACGCTTTTGACCCGAATGGTTTCGGACAGGCCGGGCACGCCGGGGCGTAGGCAGCAGATGCCGCGAATGACCAGATAGATCTGCACTCCCGCCTGCGAGGCTCGGTACAAGGCGTCAATCAAATTGGGGCAGACCAGAGAATTCATCTTGGCCCAAATGCCCGACGGTTTGCCCGCTTTGGCGTTGACGATCTCGACCTCGATCAACTCCATCAGCTTTTTGCGCAGCCCCATGGGGGCGATGGACAGCTTGTCCATTTTTGACGGCTGGGCGTAACCGGTCATGTAGTTGAAGGCTCTGGCGGCGTCGCGGGTCAGGGCCGGGTCGCAGGTGAAAAAGGACAGGTCGGTGTAAATCTTGGCGGTGATGGGGTGATAATTGCCGGTGCCGAAATGGACGTAGGACACCAAGCCGGTGCTTTCGCGCCGAACCACCAGCGACACCTTGGCGTGGGTCTTTAGATCCATGAAGCCGAACACCACTTGCGCGCCCGCCCGTTCCAGATCGCGCGCCCAGCGGATGTTGGCTTCCTCGTCGAAGCGTGCTTTCAATTCGACCATGCAGGTGACCGACTTGCCCGCCTCGGCAGCTTCCACCAAGGCCTTGACGATGGGGCTGTCCTTGGAGGTGCGGTACAAGGTCTGCTTGATGGCCACCACTTGCGGATCGATGGCCGCTTGGCGAATGAATTGCACCACCACGTCGAAGCTTTCGAAAGGGTGATGGACGACAATGTCTTTCTTGCGGATGGCGGCAAAGCAATCGCCGCCGAAATCGCGGATTCGTTCGGGGAAGCGGGCGTTATAGGGGGTGAACAGCAATTCGGGCTTCTCGTCAATAACCACCTGCTTGGTGTCCACCAGGCCGATCATGTCGTCGAACAGATGAACGTCGGACGGATGGACGTGGGATTCGGCGATCACCAGATTGCGCAGATGTTCGGGCGTGTCGGTGGTGAAAGTCAGGCTGATCACATGGCCGCGACGGCGGCGCTTAAGAGCGCTTTCGAACACGCGCACCAGATCCTCGGCTTCGTCGTCGATGTCCATTTCCGAATCGCGGATGATGCGGAACATGCCCACGCCCTCGGGGCGATAGCCGGGGAACAGGCGCTCCAGGAACAAAGTGACCACGTCTTCCAGCTTCATGAACCGGATGGTCTCGCCGGGCAGCCGAATGAACCGCTCGATCTGCTGTGGCAGAGGCACCAAAGCGCGCAAGACCTCACCATCATTCATGCAATGCAGATGCAGCACCATGGCGATGCCTGCATTGGGGATAAACGGAAACGGATGGGCGGGGTCAATGGCCAAGGGCGTCAGGACTGGGAAGATATGTTCCATGAAGCGGTCTTCCAGCCAGCGAATGTCGGCCTTGGACAATTCGCCGCCAGTGACGATGGATATTCCGGCTGCGCGCATTTCCGGTTGCAGTTCGCGCCAGCAGCGCTTTTGCGCCTCGAAGATGGCCTCTGCTTCGCGGTTGATTTCGACCAATTGCTGGGCGGGAGTCAGGCCGTCTTGGCTGGCGGTCAGCACGCCCGCTTCAACTTGGCCCTTAAGGCCAGCGACGCGGACCATGTAGAATTCATCAAGGTTCGAGGCAGAGATGGACAAAAACCGAACCCGTTCCAGCAACGGATGGGCATGATTGAACGCTTCTTCGATGACGCGGGTGTTGAACGCCAACCACGATAGTTCCCGGTTGATAAATCGTTCTTTGGTTTGAAAATCCAAAACCGGGGCTGGAACCGGTACGGCCGTCTCGACTATCTTCAAAGCATCCACGGGATATCGCCTTCGCGTTGGATAAGGTTTCCTCGGTGTAAGAAAGCCTTTATATCTTCTCCTCGGTTTTCTGTCATGGGCGCATGTATGTCAAAAACAAAACAAATTCTGTTGCTGCGGCACGCTAAATCCAGCTGGGCCGATCCACTGACCAAGGACATCACCCGTCCGCTTAACGAGCGCGGCCGCCATGCGGCGCAAGTGATGGGACGTCTGTTGCTCGACAAGGACTTGTCGCCGCAATTGATCCTATGTTCCAGCGCCGTCCGCACCCGCGAAACCTATGACGGATTGGGTAAGGCGGTGGACGGCATTCCGGTGGAATACGCTGACGCCATCTACGAGGCTTCGGTGGATCGGTTGCTGAAAGTGCTGCAGGCGGTGGATGAGCGTCGGGACAGCGTAATGCTGATCGGCCACAATCCCGGCATGGAGGGGCTGACAAAATTGTTATGCGGTGGGATGGGCGATGCCGCCTCCATGGACCTTTTGGAGGAAAAATTCCCCACCGGCGCGCTGGCGGTCTTGAGCGGCGATGCGGGTGCCTGGACTGCGTTGGGTCCCGCCACCTGCCGCTTGGAGGCGTTCTATCGCCCGGCCGATCAGGATTAGAGCAACGTGATTTTGATTGAAAACACTTTGCGATTGCCGCCCCGACAGCTTCGCTGTCACTAAACAGCTTGCGTGTGAAACACGCGGGCGGCGGCCAAGTGGGCGGAAACCCACGCCCGTGTCAGCTCTGCTGACAACGACTTAGTTGCCTGCAAAGCAGGCGAGGGCTTGTAAAGAATCAAAGAGCGTGAAGCAATATAATTGCAGAACGCTCTAGTGGATAAAATCTAACGGATATCATCCGTTTTGGGATTCCCCACGACTCTCCGATGTGCGATTCTGTTGGATGCGCACCGGAATCAACCTTGAAGTTACTGCCGCCGACCGTGTCCGACTGGAAGCGATTGTTGCGGA
>CAIYCT010000113.1 GCA_903924765.1 uncultured Rhodospirillaceae bacterium
CAGTCAAACGATGTGGTGATAAGGCAATTGTCATTGGCGGGAACCCTTCCGGTTGGTTGCCCACCCATACAGGCTCTGGTCGGCGGTGAAGTCGACGGAACTGTCTCCGCCTTCAGCAGATAAACGACTGGACTTCCGGGCTATGAAACGCATGGCGCCGTTCGCCAGAATCTCGGCCACCTCATCAAGACGTTCGGCGGCGGTCATGCGGCCAGGGTGAAGAGCAATGGACATTTTCGGAGCCGTGATCAGTGTTGTCGTTATTGATCAAAAGCTGCCCATCGACCCGATATGGGACATGTAATACTGAAAAAGATAAAGAGCGAACATTTGAAGAACATCCACTCTTGCCCACCGGACTGACGTCCGCTATCATTACGGGCTGAACCAATGATAGGACAACATGGTCATTGAGGTGAGTTTATGGCGCGCAAGGCAACTCGTATCGGCCCCCACATTTTTGCGCTGATCGAAGAAGCGCGCATAGATTTTGCCCGGGCTGCGCTCGCGGTGCGAGAGGGCGAGAGCGAACCCGATTTCGCCCTGCCTGACGATATTCCCGATCCAACAGATGACGTCGCCGTCGAGACTTATCGGCAATGTCTGATCCAAACCCTGTCGGAATTTGACCAAGATGAACTGCAGCCAACGGAACAGCGGGCACGCAGAATCCGGGCCCTTGCCGCAGGGAAGGGCGTGACATCCCTCACCACCATCGTCGAGCAGAAACTTGACGACGAGCAGTCACAGGAATTTCACCGACAGCCTGACGAACTGTGCAGAAGCATCTGGACATATCTTAATGTTCGCGAAGTGTTCGAGGATGCAGAAAGCTTTCATTTCGCACGACGGTTCCGGGACCATGGCAAGCTTTATGATGCCTTCGAGGTCGAACTCGAGAATCACGTGGCCATTGATGCGGCAACAATCGACGAGACGGCGTTGGCCGCCAAGATCAAGGAAATGCTCGAACTGAAGCCGGAAATTTCCTGCACAGTTAAGGCATTGAATCTTCCTGCCACCGACGCCCATCCCGCTTCCATCATGGTGATCGTCCGCCATGGCGGCCCCTTATCAAGCGTTTATGATTATCGGCGAGATGGGCGTAAGGGCACCATCTATTACCGCCCGCCGAATGAAGCCACGCTGATCTACACACCATCGCTGCGCCAGATCGAGATTTGTGCTGACAGTCCATTGGTGCGCCAAACTGTCAGCGATTCGTTCGCTGAAGTCGCCCTGGGACATGATCGGTCGCAGAAGCCGTTGACATGGAAGCGGTATAACCTTTCTCGGTTTCGTGATTCGCTTCGTCTGCAGACCCCCGAAATTGACGGTTACGAATTCCAATTCGCCCGCGTCATTGAAGCCGAAATCCGCCTCGGCCTCTGGCGCCGCAAGTTGCTTCTCAAAGTTACCATCGACGACGAAATAGAGGATGTTGCGGAGCAATATCTCGGTACCAGGAATATTTATCGGCGCGCTGAAGCATTCAGTCGCATCACTATCGCGGTGGCCTATAACCGCGTTGGTGACGCCAAAGAGCGATCCTTGAACATTACAATTGCGGGCACGAAGAGCTGCAATC